>NZ_JBHUWW010000057.1:0-51004 GCF_042669755.1 Kitasatospora sp. NPDC057223
GCCGGCGGGTGCCCGACCCGGGGTTCAGCCGTTGAGCAGGGCCATCATCGGGGTGGGGTAGCGGTCGCCCGAGGCCGCGCCGGGCGGGAACGCCTCGTCGAGGCTCTTGACGTCCTCCGCGGTCAGCTCGACGCCCAGGGCCGCGATGTTCTCCTCGACCCGCTCGGGCTTGGTGGTGCCGGGGATCGGCACGGCGATCTCCGCGGACTTCAGCACCCAGGCCAGCGCGACCTGCGCGGCGGTGGCGTTGTGCTGCCCGGCGATCGCCCGGACCTGGTCGACGAGGGCGCGGTTGCGCTCGAAGTTGTCGCCCTGGAAGCGCGGGGCGATCCGCCGGAAGTCGCCCTCGGCGAGGTCGTCCGGCGAGGCGATCGCCCCGGTCAGGAAGCCGCGGCCGAGCGGGCTGTAGGGCACCAGGCCGATGCCGAGCTCGCGCAGGGTGGGGATGACCTCGTCCTCGACGTCCCGGCTCCACAGCGAGTACTCGGTCTGCACCGCCGTGATCGGGTGGACGGCGTGGGCGCGGCGGATGGTCTGCGCCGAGGCCTCGCTGAGGCCGAGGTAGCCGACCTTGCCCGCCGTGACCAGCTCCGCCATCGCCCCGACGGTCTCCTCGATCGGGACCTGCGGGTCGACCCGGTGCTGGTAGTACAGGTCGATGTGGTCGACGCCGAGCCGCTGGAGCGAGGCGTCGACCGCCCGGCGCACGTGCTCGGGCCGGCCGTCCGGCACCCGCGGCGGGGAGTCCGGCGAGTACGTCCCGAACTTGGTGGCCAGCTGGACGCCCTCGCGCCGGCCGGCCAGCGCCTTGCCCAGCAGGGTCTCGTTGGTCAGCGGTCCGTAGTGGTCGGAGGAGTCGAGGAAGGTCACCCCGAGGTCCAGGGCCCGGTGGACGGTCGCGATCGACTGCTTCTCCTCGACCGTGCCGTAGCCGAAGGACATCCCCATGCAGCCGAGGCCGACGGCCGAGACCTGGAGTCCCTGGCTGCCCAGAGCACGCTGTTGCATCTTTCTCTCCTTGCGTATGTTCCGGCGCCGGCCTCTCCCGGCCGGCGCCGCGGGGCTCAAATGGTGACGGTCGTGCCGTCGAAGCGGGTGACGTGGAACGTGCCGTTCTCGGTGTACGTCGGCTTCTGCTCGCGCAGCATCGCGAGGGCGATCTCCTCGCCCAGGGCGAAGGCCTCGGAGTTGTCCGAGCGGTAGTGCACGCCGGCCATCGCCCGGCCGACGCCGATGTTGGCGGCCAGCTTGTCCAGTTCGCCGCCCACCGTGATCCGGTCCTTGTCGGCGCCGGTGTAGGGCACCAGCGTGGTGCCGTCCGGGCTCGGCTGCACCGGGGAGGGCAGCACGAACGACTCGTTGAACCAGGCCTTCAGGACGGTCACGCAGGCACCGGCCACCGTCGAGTGGCCGCTCTGGTACGAGGGGCTCATCGGCGAGCCCTCGGGGAAGCTCTGCGGCAGGAGGCGGCTGCCGTACCTGGTCCGGACGCGCTCGACCGCCTCGGAGCCGAGGATCTCGGGGTGGAGCAGGCCGTCGTAGCGGCCGCGGGACTTGTCCAGCTGGACGTCGAGGCGGCCGGCGAACTCCTCGGGGCGCAGCCGGCGGTGGACGTAGAACTGCTGGAACTCGGTGTGCGTGATCGCCCGCCTGGCGACCTCGGCCAGCAGCGTGACGAGGTGCGGCGTGCCGAAGGTGGGGAACCCCATCTGGTTGGCGGAGTTCAGGTAGGCGTTGCCCTCGTCCTGGAGCTGCGCCGGGTAGCCGGGCGTGTTGAGCAGGATCACGCCGGCGAAGAGGTAGGCCTGGTACAGCACGTCGAAGTGCGTGAAGTGGGCCATGTCGCGGCCGGTCTGGATGTACCGGGTGTGGGTGAAGTCGCGGACGGTGGCCCGGGCGGCGCCGCGCTGGACGGCCAGCCACTCGTCGAAGGAGGTCACGTGGTCGAGGCCCGGCTGCACGGTGTCGCGCAGCTGCGCGATGCGCGAGGTGCCGAGCTGCACGTCCGTCAGGAAGAACTGCGAGATGTACGGGCCCGCCAGCGCGCCGGGGAACGGGTCGCGGAAGAGGGTGCGCGGGGTGACCCGGCCGTTCTCCCGCGGGCCCCGGTAGTCGGAGTACCTCGACAGGTCGGCAGCGGCGGCCGCCGCGAGCGCGGAGTCCTCGAAGGTCTCGAAGGGCACGTCGCGCAGCAGCGCCATCCAGTAGAGCTCGGCCATCTCGGCCGCCGTGTGCGCGCTGTCGATCCGGGGGGCCGGGGGCACGACCAGCGAGTGCGAGTCCGGCCCGAGCAGCTCGAAGGCGAGGCCGCCCTGCGGGCCGAGCTGCTTGCGGGCGCCGGCGACGCCGAGCGGAATCCTGTCGAAGTCGCTCGCCAGGCCGGTGTCCAGCGCCTTGAGCAGCGTCCGGTAGGCGGCCGGATCCACCTCGCCCAGGTCGTTGTGCGGCAGGCCCTTGGTGTAGGTCGCGAGGTAGGGGTGGTCCCGCTCGTCGCCGTTGGTGGGGTGGTCGGGTGTCCTGTCCGGGTAGGCCTGGTAGGCGGCCTGCACGCGCAGGTCGCGCCCGGCCCGTGAGCGCTTGCTGCGGGCCGCGGCCGCGATGGGACGCCCGGCCGGATCCGGCTCGGCCGCGGCGGCCCCCGCCGTGGATGTCAATGCCCCGGTGGCCAGTACCCCGGTGCCCAGCGCGGCCGATCTCAGCACATCTCTACGACGCACGGAATTCCTCCATTGACGACGTCGATATGGAAAGGGATGGAAAATCTGCCCCGGCCGGCACGGCGGCGGTCAGGCCCCGTCGGCGGCGGTCCGGGAAATCAGGAAGAATGAGTCACGTCGAGTCGGGCTGCAGAAGCCGGTTACGGAAAGCGAATCATGGAAAGCCGAGCCGGATTCCGCGGCCGCATCGGCCGGAAATCCCGACGGGAACAACAGTCGGGCACACCGGACGGGCGAAAACGGGTGACTGTTCTGAAGGCCGCCTCCGCTCCCCAGCGGGCAGGCATCTCACAGTCTCCAACTCCAACGTTGGAGTTGAGCATACACACGCCGTGATGGACCGTCAACGCGGTTCCGGGGCTACAGTTCCGGGATGGCATGGGATATCGAGGAGACCCGCCGCAGGCTCAAAGCCGCGGCAGTGGAGGAGTTCGCGGCCCGCGGTCTCGCGGGCACGACGATGGACAGCATCGCCCGGCGGGCCTCCGTGAACAAGGAGCGCATCTACCACTACTTCGGCGACAAGGAGAGGCTGTTCAACGCCGTCGTGGCGGACGAACTGGCCCGCGTGGCAGCGGCGGTGCCGATCGCGTCCGTACGCGAGCTGGACGTCGGGGAGTTCGCCGGCCTCGTCTTCGACTACCACGCGACCCACCCCCACCTGGCCCGCCTGCTGCACTGGGAGGGCCTGTCCACCGGGCGCCCGCTCCCGGACGACGAGCGGCGCACCGGCCACTACCGCACCATGGTCGACACCTTCACCGAAGGCCAGCGCGACGGCGAGCTCGCCGACGACCTGGACGCCGCCCACCAGGTCTTCCTCATCATCGCGCTGGCCGCGTGGTGGTTCGCGGTGCCGCAGGTGGTCCGGATGCTGACCGGCAACAGCGCCGACGGCCCGCAGGACCGGGCCCTGCAGCGACGGGCCGTGGTGATCGCCGCCCGCCGGCTCGCACTACCCCTGACCAGCGCCGAAGCAGTCGGCACGGCGGACCGGGCCGAGCCGGCCTGACCGGACGGCCACCCCGGACGGGTCTTGTCGGCATCGCGGCGCCCCTGAGACGGTGCGGCCGTGCCGGCCGCCTTCTTCGATGTCGACGAGACCCTGCTCAACGCCAAGAGCCTGTTCGAGTTCCTGCGCTTCTGGCAGACCCGGCAGGGCGACGACGGCCGCGCCCACGACCGGGTGATGACCCAGGTCAGAGACCTGGCAGCGGTCGGGACCGACCGGGCGGTGATCAACCGCGTTCTCTTCCGGCCCTACCGCGGCGCCTCGCCGGACGAGCTGGCCGCAGCCGGCGAGGACTGGTACCGGAGCATCCGGAGCCGGCCCGCCGGCTTCGTCCGGTCCGGGCTCGACGCGCTGGCCCGCCACCGGTCGGCCGGCCACACCGTCGTCCTGGTGTCCGGCTCGGCCGCCGCCTGCCTGGCGCCACTGGCCCGCGACCTGGGCGCCGACCTGGTGATCTGCACCGAACCGGTGGTCGGGGCGGACGGCAGACTGACCGGCGAGGTGGTCGTGCCGATGATCGGGGAGGCGAAGCGGCGGGCCGTCGAGGAGGTACTCGCCGGCCACGGCCTGGACCGCTCGCAGTGCCACGCGTACGGCGACCACTCCAGCGATCTGGGCATGCTCACCGCCGTCGGGCACGCGTACGCGATCGGCTCGGACGCACCGCTCCTGGCGCACGCCCGGGCCCGCGGCTGGCCGGTGCTGAGCGCCCGGCCCGGGCCGCTCCGGACCTCCCGACCGTGACACAGAGTCACCGCCGACAGTCGGCCGCGCACCCCCGGCACCGCCGGCCCGACCCGGAACCGCCGGGTCACCGGGCCTTGGCAATACACCGGAAATAATCCCGTCGAATTAGCCGGTCACGCGCCGTCGGGAGCGGGCCGGACTACGACAGGAGCCCGCTTCATATTCTCTCGGATATATTGTTCCGGGTATATTTGACGTGCACCCGACAGAGAATTCAATGGCGATCTCCGCCCATGTAATTCAGGTCACAAAGCACGACGCCACCACTTGACGTGATGTATCGTCAGCGCGTGAAGAGTCGGTGATGGAGCGAGCACACCCATTCACCCCGGCCGGCCCCGAGCCGCGGCGACCCCAGTAAATTCCAACTCTTCAGTCGGATTTCACTCCGAACCCCCGACGGGGCGAACCGGAGCGATGTCGGACCAGCATGATGCATTGTGTATCGACGCCTGCGGTTGCGCAGATGCATTGTACGCAGACGACAGGGATTCGACCGAGACAAGGGGAGAGATCTTGAGCCTGCTGGATACTCCGGCCACCGGAGGGATGATCGACACGCAGGTCGTGGTGGCAGTCCGCAACGACCTGCTGCGGTACGGCATCGAGCGGATGCTCCAGTCCCGGGCCGTGGCCGGCGTCCGGGCCATACCCGGGCTGCGCCACGTCCGCGAGGTGAGCGCCTCGGGAGGCCAGATGCTGGTCGTCGCGGTCGACGAGATCGACGACACCGCCGCCGCCGACCTCCGCGACCTGGAGAGATCCGGTGTCAGAATCCTCCTCCTGCTGGGCGACGGCGGCCTGGAGGACTTCTCCAGGATCGGCAGCGCCCACGGGATCCACGGCTCCGGCTTCCTCGCCGTCAGCGGCCTCAGCGAGGCGACGCTGTTCGAGACGCTGACCCGGACGGCGAGCGGAGAGGTGCCCATGCCGCCCGACCTCGCCCGGCGCCTGCTCACCCTGGCGGCCCACCGGCCCGACCCGCCGAGGATCGGCCCGCGCATCACACCACGGGAGCAGGAGGCCCTCGCCCTCATGGTGGAAGGGATGAGCAACAAGCAGATCGCCCGCGGGCTCCGGATATCCGAGCACGGCGCCAAGCGGCTGGTCGCCAACATCATGGCCAAACTCGACTGCACCAACCGGACGGGGGCCGTGGTGAAGGCCCTGCGCCAGGGCCTCTACGACCAGCCCGCCTAGCCTGCCCGACCCGCCCGGCACGCCACCGGGCAGCCCACCGCACGCACCACCCCGATCGACGCGCGGAGCGCCTCAGCGCCGAGCGACCGCGCGCTCGACCGACCGCCGTACGGACGAGCCCCGCTCCCCGACGTACGTCCCGACGGCGGACCCCGGGATCACCGCCTTGATGCCGCTTCGATGCGCCTTGCCACCGCCCGCCCCGGCACGGCGCCGCACGCCCCCGGCGGCACGGCCTACGATCGCCCCATGCCGAACAGTCCGCTCAAGAAGTCCGCACCGTCATCCGCCGGGCGCCGTGCGTGCCCGGGCGGCTCCCGCCTGTCGCTCTGGTCGAGGGACTCCGTGCTGTCGATCGGATCCGTCGGATCGGTGCTCTCCATCGGGTCGGTCGGCAGCGCCCTGTCGGTCGGCTCGGTCGGATCCGCGGCCTCGCTGCTCTCGGTCGGATCCTGGCTGAGCACGGGGTCGCTGCTGTCCGCGCGGTCGCGCTGGTCGGTGCTGTCCTGGCGGTCCGCCGGTGGTGTGCTGGCCGCCGGGGCAGCGGTCGCGGCGGGGACGGCCGTACTGGTCCGGCGGTCCCGCGCGACCGGATGACCGGCGCCGACCGGAGGACGCCGGCCCGGCACGAACGTCCCGGACGCACGGTCAAAAACCGTTTCCCCGAAGGGCGCTGTCCTTCCTAGACTCACCGGCAACCGAGCGCCGCCACATGGCGGCGCGCACCGTGACGAGTGGGGGGAGACCGGCCGTGCGCTACCGCACCGCTGTCGTCGTCCCCCCGTCGCGGTACGAGGTGATCCTGGTGTCCTCGTGCGCCCGGGGCCGGCTGCGCGGCCTGCCCCGGACGTCCTGACGAACGCCCGACCCCCGACCCCTGTGCCCGCCGGCGGCGAACCGCCGGTGTGCCGCGTCGGGGGCCCGGTGCGGCCCGGTCCCGGGCCCGGTTCGTCGGGGAATCGCGCCGACCTGTGACGCCATCACCTCCGAAAGGCCGTCGGCCGTGCGTACCGACCTGCACCTGCGCCCCACCAGCCCGCTGACCACCGTCCGGAACCTGGGCATCCTCGCCCACGTGGACGCGGGCAAGACCACCGTCACCGAGCGGATCCTGTACCTGACCGGCAGCATCCACAAGCGGGGTGAGGTCCACGACGGCACGACCGTCACGGACTTCGACCCCCAGGAGCGCGACCGCGGGATCACCATCTTCGCCGCGGCCGTCAGCTGCTCCTGGGACGGCCACCGGATCAACCTGATCGACACTCCGGGCCACATCGACTTCTCGGACGAGGTGGAGCGCTCGCTGCGGGTGCTCGACGGGGCGGTCGCGGTGTTCGACGCCGTCGCGGGCGTCGAACCGCAGAGCGAGTCGGTGTGGCGCCAGGCCGACCGGCACGGCGTGCCGCGGATCGCGTTCGTCAACAAGCTGGACCGGGCCGGGGCCGACCTCGACACGGCGGTCGCCTCGATCCGGGAGCGGCTGCATCCGGCCCCGCTGGTGGTGCAGTTGCCGATCGGGCGGGAGGACGGCTTCACCGGTGTGGTGGACCTGCTGCGGATGCGGTCGCTGGTGTGGGCCGACGGCGGCGGCACCTTCGAGGAGGGGCCGGTGCCGGACGCCCTGCTGGCGGAGGCGCTGCGGCGGCGCCGGCTGCTGGAGGAGGCGGTGGCGGAGCTCCACCAGGGCGCGCTGGAGGAGTTCTGCTCACGGTCCGAGATCGGCGCGGCGACCCTGACGGCCGCCCTGCGCGACCTGACCCGCACCGGTGACGGCGTGGTCGTGCTGTGCGGCTCGGCCTACCGCAACCGGGGCATCGAGCCGCTGCTGGAGGCCGTGCTGGCCTACCTGCCGTCGCCGCTGGACGTGCCGCCGGTGCGCGGCACGCTGGACGGTGCGGTGCAGGAGCGGGCGGCCGACCCGGCCGCGCCGTTCGCCGCCCTGGTGTTCAAGGTGAACTCGGCCGCCACCGGCCGGC
Source organism: Kitasatospora sp. NPDC057223 (assembly GCF_042669755.1). Classification (NCBI taxonomy): domain Bacteria; kingdom Bacillati; phylum Actinomycetota; class Actinomycetes; order Kitasatosporales; family Streptomycetaceae; genus Kitasatospora; species Kitasatospora sp. NPDC057223. The sequence goes on from NZ_JBHUWW010000057.1 coordinate 7,656, forward strand.
TGACCTACCTGCGGGTGTACTCGGGCACGATCGGGAAGGGGGACACCGTGCTGGACGCGGGCACGCGGCGCACCGAGCGGATCGGCCGCATCCTGCGGGTCCGGGCCGACCGGCACGCGGACGTGGACCGGGCGGTGGCCGGCGACATCGTCGCCGTCGTCGGGCTCAAGGCGGCCCGCGCGGGGGCGACCCTGTGCGCACCGGGGGCGCCGCTCGTCCTGGAGCCGCCCACGGTCGCCGAGCCGGTCGTGTCGGTGGCCGTCGAGGCCCGCCGGGGCACCGACGGCGACCGGCTGACGGTGGCGCTGGCCCGGCTGGTCGAGGAGGATCCGTCGCTGGCGGTCCGCACCGACCCCGAGACCGGCCAGACCGTGCTGTCGGGGATGGGCGAACTGCACCTGGAGGTCGCGGTGGAGAAGGTCCGCCGCGCCCACGGGCTGGAGATCGGCGTCGGCCGGCCGCAGGTGGCCCACCGGGAGACGGTCGGGCGCGGGGTCAGCGGCCTGCTCTACCGTCATGTCAAACAGGACGGCGGCGCCGGGCAGTTCGCCCATGTCGTCCTCGACACCGAGCCGCTGGCGGCAGACGCCGACGACGGCTTCGTGTTCCGGTCCACCGTCACCGGCGGCCGGGTGCCGCAGGAGTACGTCCGGGCGGTGGAGGCCGGCTGCCGGGACGCCCTCGCCGAGGGGCCGATCGGCGGCCATCCGGTGACCGGGCTGCGGGTCACCCTGACCGACGGGGCCACCCATCCCAAGGACTCCTCCGAGATGGCGTTCCGGACGGCCGGGCGCCTCGCGCTCCGGGAGGCGCTGCGGGCGGGCACGATGGTGCTGCTGGAGCCGGTGGTCGAGGTCACGGTGACCGTGCCGGACGACGCCGTCGGCGGGGTGCTCGGCGACCTGGCGGCCCGCCGCGGCCGGGTCTCGGGCTCGACCGCGCGGGCCGGTACGGCGGTGGTCACGGCGACCGTGCCGCTGGCCGAACTGTTCGGCTACGCGACCCGGTTGCGCAGCCGAACCCAGGGCCGGGGCACCTTCACGGCCCGGCCCACCGGCTACGCCCCGGCGCCCGCCCCGGGTGCCTGACGCACCTGCGGACGGCACCGCCCCCTGACCGGGGCGGGGCCGTCCGCAGGCCTGCGCAGCCGTGGTGCGTGTCCGTCAGCCGGCGGCCGCCGCGAGGGGCAGGCCGGTGCCGGCGGCCGCGCGCAGGCGGAGCACCTCCCCGCGGCTGCGGACCAGGTGCGGGGTGCGCAGTTCGTGGGCCAGCAGGCGGGCGGCGAGGTCGGCGCGCCGCTCCTCGGTGGTGGGGGCCCGCAGGGAGGTGGCGAGCCGCTCGGCGGTGGCCTGGTCGAGGCCGTCCTCGTGCTGGAGGAGCCGCGCCACCTCGGCGTCGGCCGGCTCCCCGTCGGCCGGGGCACCGGCCCGGGCGCCGGGCTCGCGGGCGACCAGGCGCAGGGGCTCCGCGGCCTCGGCCGGGAGCAGGGCCGCGTAGCCCGGCAGGTCGGCGTCGGCGGCGATCAGCAGGAGGTGCTTGACGCTCAACGCGGCCTCCGGGAAGGGCTCGTGGACGGCCAGCGGGGCAAGGGTCTGCGGAGCGAGGCCGAGCACGCAGCCCGCGTGCAGGAGCACCTGCCGGATGCGGGCGGACTGGGGCGCGTCCGGCAGCAGGGCGTTCGTCCGGAGCAGGAACCGGGTGACCAGCTCGTCCGGGCCGGCCGTGCCGATCGCCTCACCGCCGGTGAAGTACCGGCCCAGGTAGGCCTGCCACCAGGCGAGTTGGGTCTCGTACAGGCTTGCCACCGTGCTCTCGTACGCCCCCTCGGCGAGCCGGCCCTGCTCCGCGAGTTCGTGGAGCAGGGGCATCAGGTCGCGGTAGACCAGCCGTATCCACACGTGCGGGGAGCGCTGGATGCCCCAGCAGTACTCGTGCACGTGGTCGCTGAGCAGTTCGGCCAGGCTCAGCTCTCCGGCGACGAGTCCGGAGCGGATGCCGGACGGCGTCACGTCGAAGCGGTAGAAGAGGTCGGCGGCGGCGGGCGGTCTGGGCACGGGCAGGCCGTGGTCGATGAACTGTTCCAACTCCGCGTACCGGGTGTGCAGTTCGTCGAAGGGCAGGGTGAGCCGTGGGTGCAGCGGGTTGGCGAAGCGGGTCTTGAGCTTGGCGGTCTCCTCCGACAGGGCCTGGTACAGGAAGATCTTGTCGAAGCGGTAGCTGAACGAGAGCCCGATGTACGGGAAGACGGTGCAGCCCTGGCACTCCTTGCGGTGGCCGACCTCCTCGTCCCGGACCCGGACGAACTCCTCGTCCTGGACGAGTTCGGCGAGATCGCGGTCCCACTCCAGGGAGTTGTCGAAGGCGTGGTAGCAGGGGAGGACGAGGCGCCCGTCCGGGCCGACGGTGAGGATGCGCTTGTTGGCGTAACAGTCGGTCGGGGCGAACGGGTCCAGCGCCTCGACGTACTTGCGGAAGTGCAGGTTGAGCACCGCGAACGGCTGGTAGAGCAGCGCCATCAGCTCGTCCGCGATGACGTCGTCCACCGGTGCGACGGCCCGCGGGGCGGGGCGGTCGGTGACCGGCTTGCCGTTCTGTTCGATCAGCTTGAGCTTGCGGGCCGTCCGGTTGACGTCGCGGACGGTGTCCTGCTCCTCGAAGTACTCGAACATGGTGGAGAAGTACATGGCGACCCGGTTGTCCTGCGCGAAGGCCAGCAGGTCGGCCACCTCGTCCACGTTCTCCCGGGTCACCACGCAGATGAGCTTGAGGTTGCCCGAGCCGGTGGCGCCGATCCGGCTGATCACGTCCAGGGCCCGGTCCAGCGTGGGGACGCCGCGGATCTCCCGGTAGCGCTCGGGCTTCAGGGTGTCCAGCGAGACGTTCATGGTGTCGACGTACGGCACGATCGCGTCGATGTGCTTCGCGAAGCGGATCCCGTTGCTGGTGATCTCCACGGCCATGCCCAGGGACTTGGCGTACTGCACGATCCCGTCGATGTGCGGGTGCAGGACGGGCTCGCCGCCGGTGAAGTCCACGTAGCGCACGCCGAGCGCGTGCAGCTGGTCCAGGACCTGGCAGGCCTGCTCCAGGGAGAGTTCGTGGTAGCCCTTGAACTTGTCGTCCTGCCAGACGTTGCAGTAGCCGCAGAGCGAGTTGCAGCGGAAGGTGATGTAGAAGCGGGCCGACTGCAGGGAGCCCGGGGCGGCTGCGGTCGCTGATGCCGGTGTTGCGGTCACGACGGTCTCTCCTACGGCGGTGCGGGGCTGGGGGCATGGCGAATCGGCCCGGCCCCGCCGGTGGGGCGGGGGGCCGGGCGGGCGACGCGGAATCAGGAGTGCGGGAGTGCGGGAGGACGGGAGCCGGATCAGGGCAGCGGGGCGCCGCGGGCGGCGATCCACAGCCCGTACCACTCCTCGTGGGTGAGCTCCGGCTCGCGCAGAGCGGCGTCGCGGCAGGCCGCGATGCGCTCGGGCCGCGCGGTGCCGATGACCGGTGCGATGCCCGCCGGGTGGCGCTGGAGCCACCACAGCAGGATCGTCTCCGGCGTCGTCCCCCTGTCCGCGGCGAGCCGGCTCACGAGGTCGCCGGCCGGCGTCGGCTTGCTGCCGGTGAAGCGGCCCTGGGCCAGGGCGCCCCAGGCCTGCAGGCGGATCCCGTTGGCGGAGCAGTACTCCACCGTCCCGTGCGGGAAGCCGTTCGAGGCGGCGGCCGCCGTGTTGACGAGCACGCCGGCCTCGACCCAGTCCCGGCGGCCCAGGCTCATCTCCAGCTGGTTGACGACCAGCGGGACGTCGAGCCGGGCCTGCAGGTGGGCGATCTGCGCGGCGCTCATGTTGGACACGCCGAACTGCCGTACCAGGCCCTGCCGGTGGAGCGAGCCGAGGGCTTCGGCGATCTCCTCCGGGCGGGCCAGCGGGTCGGGCCGGTGCAGCAGCAGCACGTCGAGCGAGTCGGTGCGCAGCCGGGCGAGGCTCTCCTCCACCCGCCGGAGGATGCTCGGCCCCCGCAGGTCGTAGTGGCCGGGCCGCCCGCCCTCGGGGAGCCGGATCCCGCACTTGCCCTGCAGGGTGATGCGCTCGCGCAGTCCGGGCGTCCGGGCGAGCACTTCGCCGAAGACCGCCTCGGACTTGCCGTACCGGTAGATGTCGGCGTGGTCGAACGCGGTGATCCCGGCGTCCAGCGCGGCCCCGACCGCCGCCTCGGCGTGGTCGATGTCCGCGGCGGTGTACGGGCTGTCGTCCCAGCTGCCGCCGAGACCCATGCATCCGTACAGCAGCCGGTCGGCGGCTGCCCCGGTCATGCCTCTCCCCCGATCAGGTCCGCCAGCATCTCCGCGACGGCGAGGACCGGCAGTTGGGTGTTCGCCGCCGGGACGGTCGGCAGCACGGAGGCGTCGACGATCCGCAGGTTCGACACGCCCCGCACCCGGGCCTCGCCGTCGACCACCGCGAGGGGGTCGTCCGGTGCGCCCATGGCGCAGGTGCCCACGGGGTGCCAGTAGGTGCCGAGGCGGCCCCGCAGGTCCTGGTCGGACAGGTCTCGTGCGGGGTGGCCCTGGACGGGGCCGGCCAGCGGCTTCAGCGCCGCCGTCGCGGCCATCCGCTCGACGATCTCCAGGCCGGAGCGGAGGACGGCGAGGTCGCGGCCGCCCTCGTCGGTGAGGAAGCCGGGATCGATCTCGGGGGCCGCCGCCGGGTCGGCGGAGACCAGCCGCACGGTGCCGCGCGAGGCCGGGTTCATCACGAAGGCCGAGATGCCCGCCTCGTACTGGCCCGGCGGGAGCTTGCCGAACAGCGGCGGGCCGGCGACGGGCAGGATGTGCAGGTCCCAGGAGTCGTCCGGGCACAGCTCGCTGGCCGCCCGGACCAGCATCCGGCTGACGTACAGGTCGCCGTCGGCCTCCTTGGCGGCGAGCGCCGCGTTCAGCTCGTCGGTCGGGGCCAGCGGCACGAAGACGCCGGGCTGGTCGCTGAGGTTCGACCCGACTCCGGGGAGGTCGATCTCGGTGCGGATGCCGACGCCCTGCAGGTGGGCCGCCGGGCCGATGCCGCTGCGCATCAGCAGGGCGGGCGAGCCGAAGGTGCCGCAGGCCAGCAGGTAGCTGTCGGCGACGAGGGTCTCGCGCCGGCCGTCCACCTCGACGAGGACGCCGCGGACCCGGCCGTCGCGGACGTCGAGGCGGTCCACCGCGGCGTCGGCGACGACGGTCAGGTTGGGCCGGGCGCGCGCCGCGTCCAGGTAGCCGAAGGCGGCGTTGTGGCGGACGCCGTCGAAGGCGTTGAGCAGGGGGGTGCCGTAGCCGGGCCCGCCCGGGGTGCCCATGTCCACCTCCCGGAAGCCGAGTTCAGCGGCCGCCGCCAGGGCGGACCGGCTCCAGGGCGAGAACTCGCGCTCCGGTACCCCGCTCAGGCCCATCTGCTCGACCGCCGCGAGGCGGTAGGGCTCCAGCGCCGAGGCCGTCCAGCGCGGACCGCCGCGCCGGGCCCACTCGGCGTGGTCGGCCTCGGATCCCCAGGTGTTCCAGCAGCCGTTGATGCTGGAGGAGCCGCCGAGGACGCGCGCGCGGATGCGGTGGGCGGGGGCGTGGCGCTCCCACACCTCCTCGCGGGGCAGGGCGCGGGCGTTCAGCACCTTCGCCGGCCAGGCCTGCCGGTCCGGGCCGAAGTCCGGGCCGGCCTCGACCAGGCAGACGGTGCGGCCGGGGTCCTCGCTCAGGCGGGCCGCCAGCACGCAGCCGGCCACTCCCCCGCCGAGGACGACCACGTCATAGCCGGCCGGTGTGCCCGTCATGCGCCGGCCTCCGCCGCCGCGTCCAGTTCGGCGACGCGGGCGAGGAGTTCGTCCCGGCCGATGGAGTCGGTGCCCGTCGCCGGGACGGTACAGGCGTAGGCTCCGGCGATCGCACCGTAGCGGGCGCAGCGCGCGACCGGCTCGCCGGCCAGCCAGCCGAGCAGGAAGCCCGAGGCGAAGGCGTCGCCGGCGCCGTTGGAGTCGATCACCGGGGCGGGCGGCGTGACGACGGGGACGTGCGTGATCTCGCCGTCGGCGAGCAGGTACGCGCCCTCGGCGCCGGCCGTGGCGACGACCACCCGGGCCCGGCCGCGCTCCACGATCTGCCGCATGGTCTGCTCCGGCTTCGCCAGCGCGGTGGTGGAGACGAAGACGACGTCGGCCTCGTAGGCGAACGGCTCGTGGTAGGCGTTGCTGCCGTCCCAGTTGTGCAGGTCGGTGGAGATGGTCAGACCGGCCTCGCGCAGCAGCGGCAGGGCGAAGGCGCAGGGGTAGGTGATCGACACGTGGGCGTGCCGGCTCACCGCGGCCAGCGCCCGGACGGTCTCCTCGGGCAGCCGGTCCGCCTCGTGCGAGCGGCTGTCGTCGTAGAGCGACAGGCGGCGCCCGTCGGGGCCGACCAGGTTGACGGCGCGCTTGGTGCCGCCGGGCAGCGGGACCTCGGTGAACGGGATGCCCCGGTCGTGGTGCAGGGCCCGGATCAGGTCGCCGGGGTGGTCGGCGCCGATCATGTCGAGGTGGTGGGTGCGCAGGCCCAGGGCGCTCAGTCCGAGCGCGACGAAGTCGCCGGTCTGGCCGGCCCGCATCTCGATCCTGGGCACCATGTAGCTGTCGGCGAACGGGAGCGGCAGCTCGGGGACGTACACGATCGTGTCGACGCCGGCGCCTCCCAGGACGAGGACGTCTGTCTCGGTGCTCATTGGTGTTCCTCTCGGGGCTGCGGTCTGGTGGCGGCGGCCGCGGGCCACCTGCGCGACGGCCGGGGGCGGCCGGCCGGGGGGCGGCCGATCCGGCTCCGGCCGGCCCGCCCCCGGCGGGCGGCCGGGCCGTCAACTGCCGCCGCCGACAGGTGAGTCAAGCAGGCGGCACAGGTGATGGCAAGATCTTGCAGATTGTTCCCGCAATTCTTTGCGGATTGCTCCGGCGCGGTACCGCCGTGCGGTAGAACGCCCTGACGCCCCGGGGCGTCACGGGGCCGGCAGGTCCCGGTAGAGCTCGGCGACGACACCGGGGCCCGGCCGGGCGGCCAGCTCCTCCAGGGTGAGCGGACTGCCGGCCGGGTCGGCGACCGGCAGCCGCCAGTTGGGGTACTCGTCGACCGTGCCGGGCAGGTTCTGCGGGCGGCGGTCCCCGACCGTGTCGGGCAGCCAGACCCCGAGCAGCTTCGCCGGAGTGAGCGCGAGGAAGCGGTGCAGGCCCAGCGCCTCCCGCCCCGGCACGCCCGCGGTCTGCGGGCCGAGTGCGCCGGCCCGCTCCAACTCGGCCAGCCAGCCGGCACGTTCCGACGCGGCCGACGCCGCGGCCTGCTCCGCCGGCTCGGCGAGCAGGCCCAGCCTCTCGTGCAGACCGACGTGCTCGCCGTCCAGCCAGGCGGCGGTGCTGGGCAGGTCGTGCGTGGTGAGGGTGGCCAGGCAGTCGCTGCGCCACTCCTCGGGCGGGAGCGGCCCGGAGCGCTGTTCGGAGCCGCCGAGGTACTCGAAGCGCAGCACGGACGTCCCGAGGATCCCCCGGTCCGCCAGCTCCTCGCGCACGCCCTGCTCGACGGTGCCCAGGTCCTCGCCGATCACCATGCTGCCGGCCCGGTGCGCCTCCAGCGCGAGCACCCCGAGCATCGCCTCGTGGTCGTACCGCACGTAGGCGCCCTCGGAGGCCCGCGCCCCGGCGGGCACCCACCAGAGCCGGAACAGCCCCATGATGTGGTCCAGCCGCAGCGCGCCGGAGCGGCGCAGCGTGCCGCGCAGCACCTCGGCGAACGGCGCGTACCCGGCCTCGGCGAGCGTGTCGGGCCGCCAGGGCGGCAGGCCCCAGTCCTGGCCGTGCGGGTTGAAGTCGTCGGCCGGGCAGCCGACCGTCATGCCCTCCGCGAGGTAGTGCTGCAGGCTCCAGGCGTCCGCACCCTCGGGGTCCACGCCGACCGCCAGGTCGTGCATCAGGCCGATGGCCATGCCGGCCCCGGTCGCGGCCCGCTGCGCCTCGCCGAGCTGCTCGTCGACCAGCCAGGCGACCCGGCGGTGGAACTCGATCCGGCCGGCCAGCTCGCGCCGGGCGGCGGCCACGCCCGGCCCGTCGGGGCGGCGCAGCCCGGCCGGCCAGGACCGCCACCGGGTGCCGTGCACCTCGGCGAGGGCGCACCAGGTCGCGAAGTCGGTCAGCCCCGGCCCCTCGGCGTCGGTGTACCGCCGGTAGGCGGCCTGCCGGCCCGCGTCGAGCGGTACCCGGTGCAGGATTTCCAGGGCCCGGAACTTGAGGTCGCGGACGGCGACCCGGTCGATCAGTCCGCCGGTGAGCACGTCCTCGCGCAGCCGGCCCGCACCCTCGGCCGGCCCGGCGACGGCGGCCCGGTCGGCCGGTGCCAGTGCCGCGTACTCGGGCACCGCCTCGATCCGCAGGTTCATCGGATCGGGGTAGCGCCGGCTGCTGGGCCGGTACGGGGACGGGTCGGGCAGCGGTCCGGGCACGTACGCGTGCAGCGGGTTGAGCTGGAGGAAGTCGGCGCCGAGGCCGCCGGCCCAACGGCCCAGGTCGGCCAGGTCACCGAGGTCGCCCATGCCCCAGGAGCGGGCGGAGAGCACCGAGTACAGCTGGACGAGGAAGCCCCAGCCGCGCCGGGCGGGCCCGGCCAGCCGGGTGGGCGCGACCAGCAGCGGGACGGCCTCGCTGCGGCCGGCCAGCTCGGCGTGCAGGACGTGGCGCCCGACCGGGAGCTCGGCCAGTTCCTTCCCGAGGCTGCGGACGGGCCGGATCAGGCCGTCCTCGGTCTCGACCCGCAGCTCGGTGCCGGGCGCCGTCCGCAGGTCGCCGCGCGGGCGGCCGGAGCGGAGCACGACGCTGGGCGGCAGCAGGCGCTCGGCGAGGACGTGCCGGCGCTCGGCCAGGGCCGCCCGGACGGCGCCGTCGGTGGCGGCGTCGACGCCCAGGGCGGCGAGCACGGCGCGCAGGGTGTCGGGGGAGGTCTCGATCCGTTGGCCGAGGTCGGTGCTCCAGTGGGTGGCGATGCGGTGCAGTTCGGCCAGTTCGGCCAGGTCACGGGTGGGCGGCATCGGTCCGGCTCTCCGGTCGGTCGGCGGTGGGTCGGGCGGGCGCGGGTCCGTCGCCGGCGGGTCCGGCGGTGGCGGGCGGGCCGGCGGCGGGCGGGAAGAGGCGTTCGAGTACCACCGCGACGCCGTCCTCCTCGTTGCTGGGGGCGGTCTCGTCGGCGCGCCGCCGCAGTTCGGCGTGGGCGTTGCCCATCGCGACGCCGTGGCCGGCCCATTCGAGCATCGGGATGTCGTTGGGCATGTCGCCGAACGCGATGGTGTCGGCGGACTTGAAGCCCAGCAGGGCGGCCGCGGCGGCCAGTCCGCTCGCCTTGCTGACCCCGGCCGGGAGCAGCTCGACCAGGCCCTCGCCGGAGTGGGTGACGGTGACCTCGCCGGCGCAGACCTCCAGGGCCAGCGCGGCGAGCTCGTCGTCGTCCAGGCCCTCGTGCCGGATCAGCACCTTGTCCACGGGCTGCGCCCACAGGTCGGCCGGCCGTTCGGCGAGCCGCCAGCCGTGCCGCAGCCGGCTCTCGAAGCCCGGCGTGACCATGAACTCGCCGCTCAGGCCCGCGGTCACCACCGCGAGCTTCAACGGCCCGGCCTGCTCGGCGATCCGCGCGACCAGGGCCCGGACGGTCGGGCCGTGCAGGGTCGCCGAGGACAGCAGCCGGTCGGCGCCGACGTCGTAGAGCTGGGCGCCCTGGCCGCACACCGCCAGGCCCCGGTAGTCCAGTCGTTCCAGCAGGCTGCGGCAGCCGGAGGCCGGCCGGCCGGTCACCACCAGGTGCCGCGCGCCGGCCGCCCCGGCCCGCGCGAGCGCGGCCCGGGTGCGGGCGGAGACGCTGAGGTCGCCGCGCAGCAGGGTGCCGTCCAGGTCGGTGGCGACGACCGCGAAGGGGGGCGGACGGTCACGGGTGGGTGCGGTCATCGGTCAGTCCCTCTCCAGGCCGGCGCCGACGGGTGCGGCGGGCCGGCAGGCGTCAACCGGGAGCTCGTCCCAGGCGGAGCGGCCGCCGCGCAGCCGCAGCAGGAACACCAGCGGCCCCGGCGGCTCCTCCGCCAGCACGGTCGCGAAGTGCCCGTCGGCCCCGGTCAGCCGGTGCTCGCCGGACGGCAGCACGAGCAGCACGCTCTCGGCGTGCGGCAGCCGGTACTCGACCCGCAGGCCCCCGTCCACCCGCTCGGCCCGGCAGCGGCCGCCGAGCAGCGCGGTCAGGCCCGGGTCGTCCAGGAGGGCGGCGAGTTCGGCGCAGCGGGCGAAGTCGGCCCTGGCGTACGCGGCGGCGAACAGCCGCTCCAGCGCGGTCCGGTCGACCGCGGGCGCGCACTTCTGGTAGTTCGCCAGATCGCCCCGGTGCAGGGCGGCCTCGGCGATCTCGCGCCGGTGGGTGACCCAGTCGGTGTCGGCCAGGCTCCCGAACCAGCCGTACCCGGCGGCCCGTTCCGGCGTCAGCCCGGGCAGCACGCCCGCGGCGGCGGCCGCGAACGTCGCCAGCCGGGTGGTGGCGGCCTTGCGCCAGGTGAAACGGCGGGCCAGCGCACGGGAGTTGTCGGACAGCCGACGGTACTCGGCGGGCTCCTCGCGGTGGATCCGGGCGGCCTCCAGGATCCGGTCCGCCAGGGCGGCGGCGAGCAGCGGGTCGTCCTCGGTGAACGAGCGGGGGACGGCGAAGCCGGTGGCGTCCGGGTGTTCGCGCGGCAGCTGGTGGCGGTAGTGGGTGGTGACCTCCTGCGCGGTGCCGACCGGCACCGCGCCGCAGGCCATCAGCTGGCCCTGGGCGATCAGGAAGGAGTCCAGCTCGAACTTGGACGGGAAGAGGCAGAAGTCGGCCGCCACCGCCTCCCGGTGGAGCACGTCCTCGCCGGCCATCGCCCAGTCCAGCCGGACCCGCCGGGGGTGGCGGTCCGCGATCTCCTGGAAGTACGGGTCGCCGACCGCGCTGAGCACGCCGTCCCCGCCGGCCGCGACGGCGCAGCGGACGACGAAGTTGACGTCCGGGTCGGCGGCGAGCACCGCGTCGATCGCCCGGAACAGTTCGACCTGGCCCTTGTGGTGCACCGAGAAGCGGGCCACGTGGTAGAAGGTCGGCAGCGCCGGGTCGAGCCCGAGGGCGGTGAGCAGCTGCGCGCGGTCGGCTCCGGCCGGGTCGCGGGCCAGCCAGCCGTCGGGCACGGCGCAGCCGCCGACGAACTGGCGGGCCGCCGTCTCCCGGACGATCCGCGCGACGGTGAGGTCCTGGAAGGCGCGTTCGAAGGGGGTGTCCCGGAAGGTGGAGTAGAAGTCCAGCTGGCCGGGGGTGAGGAAGTCCAGCAGGTCGCAGTTGGCCGCGACCAGGGCGAAGTAGCTGATGCCGTCGGCGGTCGGGCGGTCGGCCAGGTGGGTGCTCGGCAGCTGGGCGGTCATCGCCGCGGCGAGTGCGCCGGTGGCCGGCGGGTCGGCCAGCGCGTCCAGGTCGGCGTCGGTGTCGAACAGCCCGAGCAGCCGCTCCAGTTGCGGCCGGTGGATCTGCTGGTTGATCGGCATGTTGCTGGCCAGCGTACTGACCACCAGGAAGCGCGGGTCGTCGCGCAGCACCGGCGGCAGCAGGTAGTGGTAGTAGGGCTCGTAGGCCTGCACCACGGCGGGCTCGGTGCCCAGGTCGAGGTGGCTGCGCAGGAACCGCAGGCCGGAGACCTGGAACACGAGCGGCTTGAAGAAGGCCAGGTCGCGGCCCTCGCTCGCGCGGGCCGGGTAGATCCGCTCGGGCAGCAGGTCGAGGTACTCGTCGGACAGGAAGTAGATGTCGACGCCCTCGTACCGGAGCCGGTGGGCCCGGGTGGTGAGCTGGAGTTCGAGCTCGGCGGGGTGTCCGGGCCAGACGTCGCGGTCCAGGACCAGCGGCACGGTGTGCCGGTCGGCGTGGTCCAGCTCCTCCAGCTCGTAGTGGGCCCTGAGGTGGTCGAGGCAGCCGTGCGCCGGGGTGATCACGGAGACGCGGTGGCCCTGGTCGGCGAACTCGCGGGCCAGGTTCCACACCAGTGAGGCGAGGCCGCCGCGCATGAGGCGGACGTCGAAGCCCACACTCTCGAAGGCGAATTTGACGATGTGCACCGTCGGGTCCTCTCTGTCGTCGCGTCTGTCGTGATGTCTCAGGCCGCGCCGGGGGCGCGCAGCGTGAGCAGGGCGTGTGCGGCCAGGGTGGCGGCGTCGGTGATCCGTCCGGCGAGGACGAGGGCGCGCCATTCGTCCGGGTCGGCCCAGCGCTGGAGCATGTCCGCCTCGGCGGCCTCCCGCTCCGGCTCCCCCGCCGTCAGCTCCTCGGCCAGGAAGACGTGGCAGCCCTGGCTGGAGTAGCCGTAGGCGACGTGCAGCCGGCCCAGGTAGGTCATCCGGCCGGCCCGCAGGCCGGTCTCCTCGCGCAGTTCGGCGCGGGCCAGGTCGAGCGGGGCCTCGCCGTGGTGCCCCTCGGGCCAGGAGCCCTGCGGGAACTCCCAGTACCGGCCGCCGGCCGGGTAGCGGTACTGCTCGACCAGGTGCACCCGGCCGGCCTGGCGGGGGATCACCAGGGCGTAGTCGGGCTTGTCGACCACCCCGTAGAGGCCGGCGCTGCCGTCGGCCCGCTCGATGTCGTCCTCGCGGACGGTCATCCACGGGTTGCGGTAGACCTCGCGGGAGCGGACGGTGCGGATCACGGGGCGGCCTCCAGCAGGACGCGGGCGCCCTCGGCGACCGAGCGCACCCGCAGGCCGTGCGCGGCCAGGAAGCCGTCCAGCCGGTCGCTGGTGAGGCAGGTGTTGATGGGACGGCTGGCGTACCGGCCGGCGGCCTTCGGGACCCGGACCACCAGTGAGCGGGGCACGCCGAGGCGGTCGGCGACGGCCTCGGCCCAGGCCGCCCGGGAGATCCGGTCGGGGCCGCCGAGGTGCAGCAGCGGGGGTGCTCCGCCGGCCAGCACGGCGGCGGTGACGGCGGCGACGTCCTCGACCAGGACGGGTGTCGTCCACTGGTCGTCCGGGGCCTCCACCGGCTCGCCCCGGCGCAGGCTGTGGGCGCAGGCGGAGAAGAAGTTGAGCCACTTCTCGGTCTCGGCCGGCTCCCAGCCGTAGATCAGGCTGACCCGCAGCACGGTGGCGCCGGGCGTCTGCCCGATGATCTGCTCGGCCCGCAGCTTGGCCCGGCCGTAGGCGTTGGCGGGGGCGGTGGGCGTGTTCTCGTCGTTGTGCGGCGAGCTGCCGTCGAAGACGTTGTCGGTGGAGATCAGCACCGTCCGGCAGCCGGGTGCGGCGGCCGTCAGGTTGGCGGCGGCCGCCATGTGCAGCTCGGCGGCGCGCTCGGGGTTGGCCTCGCACCAGGTCACGTCGGAGGGGCCGTGGACGAGCACCAGCCGGTCGGGGCGGACCTCGCCGACGACCCGGGCGCAGGCTTCGGCGTCGGCCGCGTCCAGGGCCGTCCAGGGGGCGGGCGGGTCGGTGAGCGGGTGGCGGGAGGCGAGGACGGGGCTCTCGCCGGCGGCGGCCAGCCGGGTGGCGAGGGTCCGTCCGACGAAGCCGCTGCCGACGATCAGGGTGCGGGTCACTGGACGGCCACCGCCTGCCGGGCCGTGCTGCGGGCGGTGAGCAGCCGGCCGGCGCCGATCAGCCCGTGGTCGTCGTCCGGCTCGCCCAGGACGACCATCCGGCGGATCTCGGCGTCGCTCAGGCCGAAGCAGCCGAGCCGTCGCAGCTCCTCGGTGAGCAGTTCGGCGTAGCGCGGGCCGATGGCCAGCGCGAAGCCGCCCATCAGCACGTAGCGGCGCACGCCGATCGAGGTGAACACCGAGGTGATCGCGGAGGCGAGGTGGGCGAGGCCGCCGCGCAGCACGGCGGTCGCGAAGTCGTCCCCCGCGCGGACGGCGGCGACCAGGGTGCGGTTGTCGAGCCGCTCGGGGTCGGGCGCGCCCTGGGCGAGGCGGGAGCGGGCGTAGCCGGCCGGGTCGGCGAGGGCCGCGCGACGGGCGGCGGCCTGCATGCCGCGGCCCGAGGCGATGCCGCCGAGGTGGCCGCGGCCGCCGCAGTCGCAGGGCGGGGCCTGCGGGGAGGGGTCACAGGTCCAGTGGCCGAGTTCGCCGCCGTGGCCCTCGGGGTCGAGCAGCACCTCCCCGGCGCGGTAGACCTTGCTGCCGATCCCGGAGCTCACCGTGATGAGGCAGAACGGCTGCTCGCCCTCGGTGGCGACGTACCGCCAGACGGCGGCCGTCAGGTCGTTGACCACGACCACCGGGACGCCGAGGCGCTCCTCCAGCAGCAGCCGCAGCGGCAGCGGCTCGCCCCGGCCGCCCCAGACGGTGGGTGCGGCCATGACGCGGCCGTCGGCCGTGACCGGGCCCGCGAAGGCCAGTGCCAGGGCGCTGCTGCGGTGGCGCTCGACGGCCTGGCCGGCCAGTTCGGCCAGCTGCTCGACGACCCGGGCCTGCAGTTCGGGCACCGGCGCGCCGGGGTGGCGGTCCATGCCCTCGGTGGGGGTGCGGCGGACGTCGGTGACGGCGTCGGTGTCGGTGCCGTAGCGGGCGATCCGCAGCGTGGTGCCGCCGAGGTCGGCGACGGTGAAGGCGGATTCAGACACTGGCCCCTCCCCGGGCGTACTCCAGTTGCTGCACGAAGCCGTCCTCCAGGACGATCGCCGAGTCGATCTCGGCCCCGGCGGGCACGTGCGCGCCGGGCAGCAGGACGCTGCGGCGGACCACCGCTCCGGCACCGATCCGGACGCCCGGGAAGGCGACGCTCTGCTCGATCCGGCCGTGGTTGACCAGGTCGGCGGGCACCACGCTGCGCTCGATGCCCGGTGCGTCGGCGACCAGGGCGCGGGCCGTCGCGGGTTCGACCGTGAGCGGCAGCCGGTCGGGGGTCAGCGCCGGGTGCTCCCCCACCATGGCCAGGTGCGCCAGGTGGTAGCGCTCGACGGTGCCGATGTCCTCCCAGTGGCCGGGGACTTCGTGGCCGAGGATCCGCTCGCCGCCCGCCAGCATGGCGGGGATGACGTCGCGGCTGATGTCGTGCTGCCAGCCGGTGCCGTCGAGCTGCTCCAGGTAGCGGTGCAGCACGGCCGCGTCGAAGACGCAGAAGGCGGCGAACACCAGGTCGCTGGTCGGCTCGGCGGGCTTCTCGACGAAGGTGGTCAGCTGCCCGGCCGGGTCGAACTCGACCATGCCGAAGAGGTGCACGAAGCGGCGTTCGATCCGCTGGTACGCGACGGTGAGCGCGGCGCCGGAGCGGCGGTGCTGCTCGATCAGCGGGCGGTAGTCGAACCGGTAGACGTGGTCCGCGTGCAGCACCAGCACCTCGGAGGTGCCGGGACCGAAGACGTGGCGGGCCTTGCGGATCAGCGCGTCCGCGGTGCCCCGCTCGGGCGGCCCGGCGGGGCGGACCAGCTCGCGCACGTCACCCTCGCGGTACGCCCGGTCGTACGGGCCGAAGTTGACCCGGAAGCCGGGGCGCCACCACGTCCGGTGCAGGTCGTCCATCAACTGCTTCTCCTCGTACTGGGAGAGCAGCAGCACCTCGTCGAGGCCGGAGGCGGCGGCGTTGGCGAGCGAGAAGTCGATCAGGCGGCAGGAGCCGCCGAAGGGCACCAGCGGCTTGAGCCGGCCGTGGCCGAGCCTGCCCATCCGGCGGCCCTCGCCGCCGGCCAGCAGGACGGCGCGTACGGAGTCAGCCATGACGGACCACGTCCCAGGTCGCGCGGCCGGTGGTGAGGGTGAGCAGCAGGTGCAGCTCCTCGCCGGGCTCCACCGACGGGCCGGTGAACTCGTCGCCACTGCGGTCGAGTTGCCGGACGACCACCTGCCGGCGGCCGGGGCCGGCCGGGGCGAGCCGGACGAGCTCGACCCGCTCGGCGTGCGGCAGCCGGTAGACGATCCGGCCGTCCTCGACGGTGCAGCGCCCGTCGAGCCTGGCGCGCAGCGCCGGGTCGCTGTCGGCGGTCTGCTCGCAGCGGGCGAAGTCGGCGCGCTCCCAGGCGGCTTCGAACAGCGCGCGGTCGGTCGCGGGGTCGGGCTGCTGGCAGCGCCGGTGGGCCTCGGCGTCGCCCAGCCGGGCGGCGGCCTCGGCGACGGCGGTGCGGTGGCTCTCGTAGGCCTCGTCCGGCAGCAGGTCGAACCAGCCGTGCCGGAGCATCAGTTCGACGCCGAGCTCCGGCCGGCGGCCCTCCCAGACCGGCGTGAAGGCCGCCACGTGCAGGTCGGCGGCGTGCTCCCAGGTGAACTGGCGGGCGTTGGCGACTGCGTTGGCGCGCAGCCGGCGGTACTCCTCGGGCTGCTCGCGCAGCAGCGCGGCGGCCGTGTGGATGCGCCGGGCGAGGGCGTCGGCGAGCAGCGGGTCGTCCTCGGCGAACGAGCGGTTGACGGCGAAGCCGGTGGCCCGCCCGGCGTCGGGTCCGGTCAGCGGGTCGGCGACGTGGCCGAAGTGCGCCATGCCCCGCTGGGCGGTGGCGATCGGCACGGCGCCCGCGGCCATCGCCTCGCCCTGGGCGATCAGGAAGGTGTCCATCTCGAACTTGGACGGGAAGAGGCAGAAGTCCGAGGAGGCCGCGTACTCGACGATCCGCTGCTCGTCGACGCGCTGCCACTCCAGGTGGACGCGGCCCTTGTGCCGCTCGACCACCTCGTGGACGTACGGGTCGTCGATCCCCGCGTCGCTGATGCAGCGCAGCACGAAGTTGGCGGCCAGGCCCTCGTTCAGCACCCGGTCGACGGCGCGGAACAGTTCGACCTGCCCCTTGTGGTTCACCGCGTAGCGCGCGTTGTGGAAGAAGGTCGGCAGCGCGGGGTCGAGGCCGAGGCCGCCGAGCACGGCGGCCCGGTCGACGGCGGGCAGTTCACCGGTGGTCCAGGTGTCGCCGACCGCGCAGCCGCCGACGAAGCTCTTGTGGGCGTTGCGGCGCACCGTCCGGTGGATCGGCAGCCGGGTGAAGATCTGCTCGAACGGGGTGTCGGCGAAGTCGGTGTAGAAGTCCTGGTGGCCGGGCGAGAGGAAGTCGACCAGGTCGGCGTGGTCGGCCATCAGGTCGTACACCCGGACGTGCCCCGGCCCGTACTCGTAGTGCAGGTGGGTGAGTTGCTGGTAGCTGCTCATCACCTCCTCGTGCTCGGTGAGCGGGTGGCCGGCGTCCTCCGCGGGCAGCTCGACCCCGGCGCCGAGGAACTCCAGCAGCCGTTCCACCTTCGGCCGGTAGACCTTCTTGGTGATCGGCATGTTGCTCTGCACGGTGCCGACCACCAGCTTGCTCGGGTCGTGGCGGAACGCGGCGGGCATCAGGTAGTGGTAGTACGGCTCGTGGGCGTGCAGGACGGCCTTCTCCTCGGCGAACCGCTCGCGCACGAAGCGGATGCTGTCCACCTGGTAGGCCAGTGGCTTGAAGAAGACCAGGTCGTGGCCCTTGCTCTGGTAGGGCGGGTAGAACCGGTCGGGCAGTTCGTCGAGCAGCTGGTTGGAGAGGAAGTACAGGTCGACGCCGTCCAGGCGCAGCAGGTGCGCGGTGGTGGTCAGCGGGATCCGCACCTCGGCGGGGAAGCGCTCGCCCCAGGTCTGCGGGTCGAGCACGAGGGGCAGCTCGTACTCGTCGCGGTAGTCGAGCGTCTCCAGGTCGTGGAAGCGCCGCAGGTCGTCCAGCCGCCCGTGGGCCGGGGTGACGATGGAGACGCGGTGGCCCTGGTCGGCCAGTGCCTTGGAGAGGTTCCAGAGGTAGACGGAGGTGCCGCCCTGGATGAGGCGGTGGTCGAAGCCACCGCACTCGAAGTAGGTCTCGATGATGTGCACGGGTGTCAGTCCTTCGCCCTGGTGGCCGGCAGGCCGGCAGCCTCCACGGCGTGCCGCAGGTTGATCGCCGCGTGGTAGGCGCGGTCGTGGGCATACGCGTAGTCGAGTTCGTGGATGAGCCGGCGCAGCCGCAGCAGCCGCCAGGCGGGGTGGCCGGCCAGCGGCCGGCCCTCGGTGATCAGCAGCTCGCCGGTGCGGGCCGCCCAGAGCCGGGCGGCGGCCCCGAGCCGGGCCAGCTCGGCGATCTTCCCGGAGGTCCAGCCGGGGGTGTCCGGGTCCGCGCCGGCGGCGAGCAGCAGCGCCGTGCGGCAGGTGTCGTCGGCGTCCGTGCCGAGCGCCTGCGCCGCGTGGTCGGCGAACTCGTCGGCGGTGAAGATCTCCAGGCCGCGCTGCAGGGCGGCGAGGTCCTGCCACGGCGACTGCGCGGTGGACGGGTCGGCCGGGTCGGTGTCCGGGGTGGAGAGGTCGATGACGCACAGCTCCCAGCTGCCGTCCGGACGCTCGCGGCGCAGCAGGTGGGACAGGTGCAGGTCGCCGTGGCAGGGGCCGGCCGGCCAGGGCTGCGCCGGCAGGGCGGCGATCTGCGCCAGCTCGCGGTCGAGGCCGGCGACGGCGGCCTGCCGGACGGCTCCGGGGTAGCGGTCGTCGTCGAGGATGAGCGGGCGCAGCGCGGCCGTCCGACCGGCGGTCTCGGCCAGGAAGTCGTTCGCCGGGAACTCCGGGTGCGGGCCGAGCCGTTCGGCCAGTTCGCGGTGGAACTCGCGCAGGAACCGGCCGGCCTCGCGCAGCGGTGCGGCCAGCGCCCGCTGCGAGTCGGCGACGGCGCTCTCCGGGCCGGCCCCGGCGTGCAGCAGCGGCCACATCGCCCGGATCCCGGTGCTGAGCGGCACGTTGAGGCCGTCCCCGTCGGCGTAGCGGTAGAGCACGCCGAGCGGCTCCCGCCGGCCGGTGGCCGCCTCCACGTAGGCGTAGTCGCCGGCCGGCTGCTGGGTCCGGCCGCCGGCCGCCATCAGGCGCAGCAGTTCGGGCTCGCGGGTGCCGACGCCGATCCGCCGGTACGTCTTGTGGGCGTGCGCTGCGCCGCCGAGGTCGAGCAGGGAGAGCGCGTTGGAGGACCAGCCCGGGTCGAACGGCAGTTGCCCGCGGTACTCGGCGGGGTCGCCGCGGAACTCGATCAGGTTGCCGCGCAGGGTGGGCAGGCGCAGCCCGTCCCGCAGGGCCCGGACGACCAGCCGGTCGTACTCGGGGGTGCGGTCGGCGCCCCGGCCGGGGTCGTCGTCCATGACGGGCACGAACCAGCGGCCCGTGCTCTCGCCGGCGGGGGCGACGATCAGCAGGCGGACGCTCTCCAGCGTGGCCTGGTCGAGGAGTTCGAACTGTCCGGCACGGCGGCCGGTCTCGTCGATCCAGGAGGACCGGCGCAGGAGTTCGACCGTGGCCTGCGGAAGGCTGCCGAGCAGCAGGGTGTCCATGTTCAGCTCCCGGTCATCTCGTAGCGGTCGACGCCCCGGTGCCACACCAGCAGGGCGAGTGCCGCCAGGGCGGCGGTCACCACCGGCAGCCAGATCAGCAGGTCCGTCCGCCCGAAGAGCAGGTAGGACGCGGGGGCGTAGGCGGTGAAGGCGTAGGGCAGCAGCCAGGTGAGCAGCCACCGGAGGGACGGGTGGTACAGGTCGAGGGGGTAGCCGGAGAAGTCGCCCAGCTGGTTGGCCGCGTACAGGGCCGGGAAGCTGTTGGTGGTCCAGAAGGACAGGGCGGCGAACGCGGTCTTGATCGAGGCGAGGATCAGCGCGCCGCACAGCACCAGCAGCGGGAGGAGCAGCAGTTGGCCGATGCTCAGGCCGAGGTCCAGCTGGTCGGCGGCGTAGCAGACGATGGCCACGCCGGTGACGAGCTCCCCGAAGCCGTCCGGGTAGAGGAAGCGCTCGGACAGCAGGGCGAACAGCGGGTGGACCGGCCGGATCAGGTACCGGTAGAACTCGCCGGACTGCACCAGCCGCCGGGCCAGGATCCACAGCTGGTCGGTGAACAGCCGGTCCAGGCCGCGCGGGAGCAGGGAGAACCCCAGCAGGAACAGCACCTGGTGGAAGTTCCACCCCGCGATCACCGGGACCTGCCGGAACACCATCCCGACGACGGCGAGCTGGCCGCCGACGCGGAGCAGCAGGCCGCCCGCGCCGAGCACGAAGTCCATCCGGTACTCGGTCAGCCGGTGCAGGCTGACGGCGCTCAGGTGCCAGGTCAGCCGGGTGTAGCGGGCCGTGGTGGTGAACAGGCTCATCCGCCCAGCACCTCCACCCGGCGGACGGCGCCGCGCCAGGCGACGGCCGCCAGCGCGATCAGGATCACGGCCCAGGCGGCCTGGCCGGCCAGGATCCCGACGGCCTCGGCGGGGCCCCGGTAGTGGCCGAGCAGCAGCCGCAGCGGTCCGTCGACCAGCCCCTGGAACGGCAGCGCGTGCGCGACGGCGGCCAGCGGCCCGGGCATCAGCGCGAGCGGCACGACCTGGCCGGCGAAGAACGCGACCACGCTGTCCTTGACGATCCGGATGCCCCAGATGTTGGTGGTGAGGAACCCGGCCAGGCCGACCAGCAGGTTCACCCCGAACCCGATCACCAGCGAGAACCCGGCGGAGAGCACGAACAGCGCCGCGCCCGCCCAGGTCGGCGCGGTCAGCGGCAGCAGCAGCGCGTACAGCAGCACCACCGGGACGGCGACCATGCCGGCGTTGGCCAGCGAGACCGGCAGGCCGGCGGCGAACCGGGACAGCGGGTAGTTGACCGGGCGCAGCAGCGAGACCGCGATGTCCCCGCGCTGGACCTCCCCGGCCACCTCCTCGTCCACCCGGCTGGCCTGGAGCAGCGCCAGCATCTGGGCCAGCAGCACGTACGTGGTCAGCCCGGGCAGGTCGTACCCGCCGGGCAGGCCGCCGCTGCGGCCCGCGTACACGGCGCGCCACAGGAAGACCTGCAGGCCGACGGCGGTGGTCGCGGTGACGGCGTTGATCAGGAAGGTCGAGCGGTACTGCAGCAGGCTCTGCAGGCTGGCGGAGGCGAACGGGGTGTAGCGGCGGAGCGCGGTGAGCGGAGTGTGGCGGCGCTGCGCGGCGACGGCCGTCATACCAGCGCCTCCCGGGGTTCGGTGCGGCCGGTGTAGATCCGGCGCAGCACCGTCTCCAGGTCGGGTTCCGGGGCGACGCAGTCGGTCAGGTCGAAGTGCTCCAGCAGGAAGCCCATCACCTGCCGGGCGGACCACTCGCGGGCCGGGTACTCGACCCTGATCCGGCCGCCCTCGGCCGGCCGGGCGCTCACACCGGGCAGCCGGGCCTCGATGAGTGCGATCGCCTGCGCCGGGGCGGGCTCGCCCTGGTGCTCGAAGACGACCGCCCGGGTGTCGGCGGTGCGCAGCAGCTCGTGCATGGTGCCCTGGTGCACGACCTCGCCCCGGTTGACCACCAGGACCTGGTCGCAGATCGCGGTGATGTCGCCGATGTCGTGGCTGGTGAGCATGACGGTGGTGCCGAGTTCCGCGTTGACGTGGTTGACGAGTTCGCGGACGGCCTCCTTCAGCACCAGGTCGAGGCCGACGGTCGGCTCGTCCAGGAACACCACCGAGGGGTCGTGCAGCAGGCTGGCGGCCACCTCGGCGCGCATCCGCTGGCCGAGGCTCAACTGCCGTACGGGGGTGCTGCCGAGGGCGTCGAGGTCGAGCAGGTCGCGGTAGAGCGCCATGTTGCGCCGGTAGACCGGGTCGGGGATCTCATGGATGCGGCGCAGGATCCGGAAGGAGTCCGGCACCGGCAGGTCCCACCAGAGCTGGCTGCGCTGGCCGAACACCACGCCGATGTTGGCGGCGTTGCGCCGCCGCTCCCGGTAGGGTTCGAGGCCCGCCACCAGGCAGCGGCCCGAGGTCGGGTTCATGACGCCGGTCAGCATCTTGACGGTGGTGGACTTGCCGGCGCCGTTGGCGCCGATGTAGGCGGCCTTGGCACCGGCCGGGATCGTGAAGGAGACCCCGGAGACGGCGCGCACCAGCCGGTGCTCCCGGCTGAACAGGGTACTGAGGCTGCCGAGCAGGCCGGGCCTGCGCTCGTAGACCTTGAACTCCTTGACCAGGTTCTCCGCGACGATCACCGGCCGGCCTCCGTGACCTGCTCCAGGGCCCGCCCGAGCAGGGTGACGCCCTCCTCCAGGAGGGCCCGGTCGATGGTGAACGGCGGGGCGAGGCGGATGATGTGGCCGCCGAGCGAGGTGCGCAGTCCGAGGTCGAGGGCGGCGAGGTAGACGGCGCGGGCGATCTCGGGCGCGGGCTCGCGGGTCTCGCGGCTGCGGACGAACTCCAGCCCGTGCAGCAGCCCGATGCCCCGGACGTCGCCGAGCACCTCGAAGCGGGACTTGAGCTCGGCCAGCCGGTCGTCGAGCAGTGCGCCGAGGGTGCGGACGTTCTCGATCAGGGTGTCGCGGGCCACCACCTGGAGGGTGGCCTTCGCCGCGGCGATGCCCAGCGGGTTGTTGGCGTAGGTGGAGGCGGTGGAGCCGGCCTGGGCCGCGCGCGGGTGGCGCAGCACCTCCTCGCGTCCGGCCAGCACGGCGAACGGGAAGCCGGAGGCCATGCCCTTGGAGAGGGTCACCAGGTCGGGTTCGATGCCGAACTGCTCGCTCGCCAGGAAGCTGCCGGTGCGCCCGCCGCCGGTGAGCACCTCGTCGGCGACCAGCATGACGCCGTTCTGCTGCGCGCTCTCGGAGATCTGCTCCCAGTAGCCGGGCGGCGGCACGATGACCCCGGCCGCGCCGAGCACCGGCTCGAAGACCAGCGCCGACACGTTGGCCTTCTCCGTGATGTGCCGCCGGACCAGCGAGGCGCAGCGCACCCCGCAGGACGGGTACTCCAGTTCGAGCGGGCAGCGGTAGCAGTACGGCGAGTAGCCGAGGATGCTGTTGCCCGCGTGGGCCTGGTTGCCGATGTCCCAGTGCACCAGCATCCGGGCGCCCTGGGTCTTGCCGTGGAAGCCGTGGCGCAGCGCGCCGATCCGGTTGCGGCCCGGCTCGGCGACGGCCTGGACGGCGCGCAGCGCGGCCTCGACGACCTCGGCGCCGGTGGAGAAGAAGCCGTAGGTGTCGAGCTGTTCGGGCAGCAGGCGGGCGAGCAGCTCGCACAGCTCGGCGCGGTCGGCGGTGGCGAAGTCGTGCACGTTCCACAGCCGGGCGGCCTGCTCGGTGAGCGCCGCGACCACCTCGGGGTGGCAGTGGCCGAGCGACTGGGTGAGGGTGCCGGCGGCGAGGTCGATGTACTGGTTGCCGTCGAGGTCGGTGAGGACGGCGCCGCTGCCCTCCACGAACACCCGGCGGCCGAGGGCGGACTCCTCCGAGGCGCCGGGCGCGAGGTGGGCGCTCTCCTGGGCCAGCAGTTCGAGCTGGCGGGGGCCGGTCACCGTGCGCCGCCCAGCGGGCCGACCTCGAAGACCAGCAGCTGCAGGTCGTCGTCCGAGTCGTTGGCGAGGCCGTGCTCGCCGTACGCGCGGTTGCGGACGACGTCCCCGGCCCGGACCGCGAACTCCTCGCCGTCCAGGGTCATCCGGCCCCGGCCGGAGAGGATCACGTAGGTCTCCTCGTCGTCGGCGTGGCGGTGCAGGCCGATCGAGGTGTGCGGGGGCAGCACCACCAGGTCGATGAACGCCACGGGGGCCGGGGCGCTCTCGCCGTGGAAGGCCCGGTGGGCGAGGATCGTTCCGGTTCCGCCGTGGTCGGCGGTCACCCCTCGGAGCAGTCCTTCGTGCAGGTTGGACACCCTGCTGCGGGTCACACCACGGGCCGGCGGCGGTTCGGCGAGACTCATCTCGGTGCGGCTCCTGTCAGGGGCGGGGCGGGTGGGTCGTCCGGCGGCGGGGCGACGGTCAGTGGGCGACGGCGAGCGGACCGGGGCGGACGGCCAGGGCGTCCAGCGCCTCCTCCAGCGCGGCGGCCGGGATGTCCTCCAGGTCGTCGATGAAGACCGCCGAGCCGATCCCGTCCGGCACCACCAGGTGCAGCCGGCGCCCGCGCCGCTCCCAGGAGGCCCGCAGGGCCCGCTCCATCAGCTCGGGCGTGCAGGTCAGCGGGTCGTGGACGGGGAGGCCGAGGCGGGAGATCAGGCGGACGGTCCGCTCGCAGTCCTCGGCGCTGATCAGGCCGAGCACCCGGGCGAGTTCGCTGGAGATCGCCATGTCGACGGCCACCGACTCGCCGTGGGCGATCCGGTAGTCGCTGGCCGTCTCGATCACCGGCCCGAAGGTGTGCCCGAAGTCGACCAGCCGGGCCAGGTCGTGCTCGCGGAGGTTCGGGCAGAGCTCCGCCATCATCAGTTCCATGGACGTGCGCAGCACGTAGTCCTCGACGCCGCGTCCGCCGCCGTCGGCGGCGGCCAGCCAGGAGGGGTCGGGACAGGGCTGCTGGAAGACCTCGGGGCACTCCTCCAGCGCACGGAACAGCTGGGCGTCCTTGATGATCGCCATCTTGGCGATCTCGCCCAGGCCGCAGCGGATCTGGCGGGCGGGCAGCGACCGCAGGAAGGCCGGATCGTTGATCGACGCGTGCGCCGGGTGGTACGACCCGAGCATGTTCTTGGTGCCGAGGGCGTTCACACCGGTCTTGACGCCGACGCCGACGTCCACCTGGCCCACCAGGGTGGTGTTGACCTTGATGTAGCGCACGCCCCGGCAGTAGACGGCCGCCGCGAAGCCCACCATGTCGCAGGTGACGCCGCCGCCGACGGCGATCATCACGCCGCGCCGGTCCAGCCCGGCGGCCTTGGCCTCGGCGCAGATCCGCTCGACCGACGCCATGGTCTTCTGTGCCTCGCCGCCGCCGATCGCCACCACGCTCCAGCTGCCCGGTGCGAGACGGTCCGCCAGGTAGCGGCGCAGCTGCTCGCCGTAGAGCCGGTCCACGGTCGGGCCGAGGAAGGCGACCACCCGGCGGCCCTCGCAGTACCCGGCCAGCAGCGGGTTGTCCGGCGCGAACACGCCGTCGGTGATGTCGACGCGGTACGAGGTCCCCTCCGGTGCGAGGAGCGAGAAGCCCCCGTCGTCGCCCTGTACGCCGGGCCCGGCCATTGCTGTCTGCTCCGCCACAACACTCCTCGGATCGGCCGGTCTATCCGCCGGACTGACCGTCAACTGCGGTAACGAGTGCAGAGTCAAACAGTTAATAGGCCGAATTGGCAAGGATCTTCAGAAACTTGCAGCAAAGCCTTGCAGTGTCATGGACCCGATGGAAGCATCGAGTCCCACGCCTCACCCGCGCGCCCCGGGCGAGGGCGCGACGGCCCCGCCCGGCACCTGGACCCCTCGGCCGTACACGTCCGAACCGGGGCCGCACGGCGGGGGCGACGAGCAGTGGGCCGCCACCCGGCCGGCGGGGCCGGACCTGCGGACGCTGCCGCCCCGGCCGACAACCTGACCGATCGTCAACCCATCCACCGCCCACCCGAGGAGCCCTCCGATGACCGCACCCACCACGGCACCGGCCCGCGCGCGCACACATCCGGACTGGTGGCAGGACGCCGTCATCTACCAGGTCTACCCGCGGAGCTTCGCGGACAGCGACGGCGACGGCTGCGGCGACCTGGCCGGCATCCGCAGCCGGCTGGGCTACCTGCGGGAGCTGGGCGTCGACGCGCTCTGGATCTCGCCGTTCTACACCTCGCCGCAGGCCGACGGCGGCTACGACGTGGCGGACTACCGCGCCGTCGACCCGGTGTACGGCACGGTCGGCGACGCGGACGCGCTGATCACCGACGCGCACGCGCTGGGCCTGCGGGTCATCGTCGACGTCGTCCCCAACCACTGCTCGGACCAGCACCCGTGGTTCCTGCAGGCGCTGCGCGAAGGCTCCGGCTCACCGCTGCGGGCCCGGTTCCACTTCCGTCCCGGCCGCGGCCCGGGTGGCGAGGAGCCGCCGAACGACTGGATCTCGCTGTTCGGCGGCCCGGCCTGGACGAGGACGACCGACCCCGACGGCACCCCCGGCGAGTGGTACCTGCACCTGTTCGCCCCCCAGCAGCCCGACCTCAACTGGGACTCCACCGCCGTCCGCGACGAGTTCCGCTCGATCCTGCGGTTCTGGCTGGACCTCGGCGTGGACGGCTTCCGGATCGACGTCGCCCACGGCCTGGTCAAGGCACCGGGCCTGCCCGACCTCGGCCGCCACGAGCAACTCGGTCTTCTGGGCGAGCAGTTGGTCCCGTACTTCGACCAGGACGGCGTCCACGAGATCTACCGCTCGTGGCGCACCCTGCTGGAGGAGTACCCGGGCCAGCGGATCGCGGTGGCGGAGGCCTGGACGAAGACACTGGACCGCACCGCCCGCTACGTCCGGCCCGGCGAGCTCCACCAGGCCTTCAACTTCAAGTTCCTGAACGCCCCCTGGGACGCCGACGGGCTGCGCGAGCTGATCGCGCTGTCGCTGGCGTCCATGCACGCGGTGGACGCGCCCACCACCTGGACGCTCTCCAACCACGACGTCATCCGGCACGCCAGCCGCTACGCCGAGGGCGACCCGGCCCGCGGCCTGCGCCGGGCCCGGGCCGCCGCGCTGCTGATGCTCGCGCTCCCCGGCTCCGCGTACCTCTACCAGGGCGAGGAGCTCGGCCTCCCCGAGGTCACCGACATCCCCGACGAGGTCCGCCAGGACCCGGCGTTCCACCGCTCCGACGGCGGCCACGGCCTGCGCGACGGCTGCCGGGTGCCGCTCCCGTGGTCCGGCACCGGAGCCCCGTACGGTTTCGGCCCCGTCCCCGGCGGGCCCGCCTGGCTGCCGCAGCCGGCCGAGTGGGCCGAGCTCAGCGTCGAGGCGCAGACCGGTGATCCGCGCTCCGTGCTGGAGCTGTACCGCAGCGCGCTGCACGTGCGCCGGAGCAACCCCGCACTCGGCGCGGGCCGTTCGGTCGAGTGGCTGGACCTGGCCCCCGGGGTGCTCGCCTTCCGCCGCGACAGCGAGGCGGGCGCGCTGGTCTGCACCGTCAACACCACCGGTGAGCCGGTCCGGATCGCCGGCGGCGGGCTCGGCGCCCTGCTGCTGTCCTCGGCCGAACCGCAGCCCGCGCAGTCCTCCGGCCAGGTCCTGCTGGCCGCCGACAGCACCAGCTGGTGGCAGGCCGGCTGACCGGACCCACCGGCCCCACCGGAAACGCAGGCGCAGGCGCCGGGCCAGGAGCCCGGCGCCTGCGTCCGCTTGCTACTTGCCACTGCGCTCAGCCGAAGCGGCCGTTGACGTAGTCGGAGGTCCGCGGGTCGACCGGGGCGGTGAACATCGCCTCGGTCGGACCGTGTTCGACGATGCCGCCGGGGGTGCCCTGCTCGGCCAGGAAGAAGGCGCACTGGTCGGAGACCCGCTGGGCCTGCTGCATGTTGTGGGTGACGATCACGATGGTGACCTCGTGCACCAGTTCGCGGATGGTCTGCTCGATCCGGCGGGTGGAGGTCGGGTCGAGGGCCGAACACGGCTCGTCCATCAGCAGGACCTTCGGCCGGACGGCGAGCGAGCGCGCGATGCACAGACGCTGCTGCTGGCCGCCGGAGAGCGCGCCGCCCGGCTGGCGGAGCCGGTCCTGGACCTCGCGCCACAGGCCCGCCTTGCTGAGGCACTCCTCGACCAGGTGGTCCTTCTCCGTCCGGCTGGCACGGACGCCGGTGAGCTTCAGGCCCGCCACCACGTTGTCGTAGATGCTCATCGCCGGAAAGGGGTTGGGCTTCTGGAAGACCATGCCGATGTCACGGCGGGCGGCGGTGAGCCGGCGCTCGGGGGCGTAGATGTCGGAACCGTCGAGCAGCACCTCGCCCGCCAGCGTGGCCCCCGGGATCAGCTCGTGCATCCGGTTGAGGATCCGCAGGAAGGTCGACTTGCCGCAGCCGGAGGGGCCGATCAGCGCGGTGACCTGCCCGGCGGGCATCACCAGCGAGACCTGTTCGAGCACCTTGCGCTCGCCGAACCAGGCGGAGACGGCCTGGGCATCGAGGCTGCCCGCCGGGGTGGGCAGGACGGGCGGCAGTACGGCCGTGGTGTCGAGACTGGTCACGGGACGGCCCCTTTCGTGATGACGGTCGGTCGGGCTCGGGTCAGATCAGGTTGGGCAGCAGGCGGGCCACCTGGTCGGCCACCGCCAGGGCGAGCGCGGTCAGCACCGGCACCCCGACGATCCAGGCCTGCCGGCGGCCCCAGCGCGACCAGGCCAGGGCCAGGGCGAGCGCGGCGAGCAGCAGCCCCTCGCCCCAGAGCACCAGCGGCACCCAGGCCGCGTCCTCGATGCCCATCGCCTTCTCGGCGGCGGGCAGCGCGCCGGTCCTCAGCGGGCGGGCGCCCGCGGGCACGGCCTCGCCGACCAGGTCGGCGTCGACCAGCAGCAGCCCGGACGGGGCGTACCTCGGGCCCTGGCCGGTGACCAGGACGAGGCGCCCCGCCCCGGCCTTGAGCGCGGGCGGCACCGGGTCGCCCGCCCGCCGCAGGCCGATCACCCGGAAGGTCTGGACGCCCTGGCCGGTCGAGACGGTGAAGGTCTCGCCGTTGCGCAGGTTGCCGAGCGCGCCGAACGGGCCGCCGAACCCGGCCTGCCGGCCGAGCAGCACGCTCGTCCCGGCCTGGCCCGGCATCGGGGTGTCCCGGCGGTGGCCGGGGCCCCGCGCCAGCACTCCCCCGGTGGTGCCCTCCCGGATCACCTCGCGCAGCCCGAGCTGCGGGATCTCCAGCAGCGCGACGGGGGTGCCGAGCCGCACGGCCCTGCCGTCCTTGTCGAGCTGCCCGACCGGGGTCGTGCCCATCGCCAGGGTCAGCCGGAGTTCGGCGTACCCGGTCTCGTGGTCGCGCAGGTGCCGCAGGCCGCCGAGGGGGCCGAGGTCGAGCAGCAGGCCGAGCACCAGCGCCGCGACGATGGCCAGCCCGGCGCCGATCGCCTGCGGGCGGTCCGGCAGCAGCCGCGACCGGCCGGACGGCGGGGCAGGCGGCGCCGCCGGGGCCGTTCCCCGGGTAGGGGCGGCCGGGGCGGGGGGAGTCTCGGTGACGGTCATGCGGCGGCCTCCGGGGCCGGGCGGCGGGCGCGCCGGCGGCGGGCGTACGGCAGGGCGATCCAGCCCAGCAGCAGGGCGCCGGCGCCGATGGCGAGCAGGGAGTACCACGGGGGGCCGGCCGGCCGGGGTGCGGCGACCGGCGCCGGCCGGACGGGGGGCGGCGAGGGGTCGAAGGCCGGTTCGGCCGCCGTGGCGGCGTGGATCAGGCCCTCGGGAGCGACCGCGGCGGCCTGCCAGGTCGTCGGGGTGGTGAAGGTCAGCACCCCGGTGAAGTCCCGCCGGGACGCCGGGTTGATCTTGCCGCGGCAGCTCGCGGTGATGGTGTAGGCACCGTTCAGCTGCCCCGAGC
The DNA here is from genome assembly GCF_042669755.1 of Kitasatospora sp. NPDC057223. NCBI lineage: Bacteria > Bacillati > Actinomycetota > Actinomycetes > Kitasatosporales > Streptomycetaceae > Kitasatospora > Kitasatospora sp. NPDC057223. The sequence goes on from NZ_JBHUWW010000057.1 coordinate 36,844, forward strand.
CGCTGCGGGTGGCGATCACCCGCAGCGTGTTGCTCAGCGGCAGCACGTACCCGCCGTTGGCGGCCGTCCGGTACACGGAGGCGGCCACCGTGCCGGTCAGCGGCGCGCCCTCGGCCGGGAACCCCGCGCCGGTGATCCGGACGGCCAGGTAGTCGGCCGCCGGATCGGGGCACTGGCCCGAGCTGAGCAGGTCGAGCGCGTCGTCGTCCCGGCCGGCCGGGTAGTCGAAGGAGAGCGTGCCGACCGGCTCGGCGGCGTACGCCTGCGGCGCCGCGGGGAGTTGGCACAGCACCAGCACCGCGAGCAGCAGCGCCCCGGCGGCCACCGGCAGCGGGCCGGGCACGGCGGCGTCCGCGGGGCCCGGGGCGGCGGGCAGGCCCCGCCGGCGGCGGGCCGTCCACCACCAGCCGCCGAGCGCGGCGAGCGGCAGCAGGACGGCCAGCAGTGCCCAGGGGATGCTGGCGAACCGGTGCTTGGAGACGCTGCTGGAGAGCGCCGGGTCCTTGTCGGAGCCGATCGGCAGCGGGTCGATGGTGACCCCGGCGGTGGACCACAGGGTCGGGTACGCGCCGGCCACGTCCAGCTTGTAGGTCACGACGTTGCCGGGGAGCAGTTCCTGCAGGTCGGCGGGCGCGTCGCCGGTCGCGATGGTGCCGAACACGTTGGCGACCCGGACGGCCTGCCTGCCGCCCAGCCGGACGTTGCCGGTGTTGCGGACGGCGTAGCTGATGGTGGTGTGCCCGCTGGAGAGCGGGCTCAGGCTCGGGTGGTAGACCGCGTGCGCGTCCTCCACCTTCAGCTCGGCCCTCAGCTCGCCGGAGACCCGGATGTTGACCCGGGCGCCGACCCGCTGGTCGACCGTCACGGCGTTGCCCTTGGCGTCCTTGCTCTGCGTGCGCAGCGCGGCGACGATCCCGGCGGGGTGGTCACCCGGCGAGGCGTCGGCGGGCACCGCGAGCGTGAACGGGACGATCTGGCGGCTGCGCGCGGGCAGGGTGAGTTCGGTGGCGGCCGCCCGCAGCCAACTGCCCGCCAGGGTCGAGGCGGTGCCCTGCGGCAGCACGTCGTAGCCGCCGGTGTCGGTGTTGAAGGCGTCAGCGGGGTAGACCCGCAGGGTGAGCGGCTGCTCGCTGTAGTTCAGGACCGCGACGTGGTCCTTGAGGATCGCACCGGGGGTGACCCCGTACGAGAAGGCGCCGCGGGTGTCCGGCTCGGTCTCGCTCGCAGGCTGGATGCCGAAGGTCTGCGCGGCGGCCGGGGCCGCGGGCGCCGGGGCGGCCGGCGGGTCGTCGGCGAACGCGGGCCCACCGAGCAGCAGCAGGGCCAGCAGGGCGGGTACCAGGAGCCATCGGTGCATCGCGAAGTCATCCTCGGTTACGGGACGGAGAGTTGGGGCACGGCCGCCGGACCGTCCAGGCTGGGTACATTGGGCCTGGACGGTCCGGCCGCCGGGTTACGGACTGACGGGATCCCGGTGAAGAACAGGCGTCAGATCGCGGTGAGGGTCAGCACGCCCTGGTACGTCCCGGCCTGCGTCGAGGTCGGGGCGAGCAGGGTCAGGTCGGCGCCGACCTTGGCGGTGCCGAGGCCGGTCGCGACGGCCAGCGTCCGGGCGGACTTCAGGCCGAGCGCACCGTTGTCGTTCGCCTCGACCGCGTTGGCCGGGCTGACCTGCCCGCCGAGGGTGACCTTGAGGCCGTCGCCCTTGGAGACCAGGTTCGGGGCCCAGCCGAGGTTCTGCGCGTTGATCGCGTTGCCGCCCGAGGCGAACTGCGCGACCTGGCCGCTGACCGACCAGCCCGGCGCACCCGCGCGGGTGTCCGTGACGGTGACGGTCTGGATCGGGCCGTTCGTGCTGAACAGGGTGCTGCTGCTGTTCAGGGTGAGCGGCGGCAGCGTGACGCCGGCGCCGGCCACGCTGATCACCAGGGCGCCCGGGGCGACCGTGGTGGTGATGGTCTCGCCGACCGGGGACGGCGGGACGGGCGTGCCCGGGCCGCCCGGGTTCGGCGGGGTCACCACGGGGGTGACGGTGAACGCGACCGCGGCCGAGGCCGAGGCGGCGAACGCGGCCGGGTCGGCCGGGGTGAAGGCGGCGGTGAAGGAGTGGTCGCCCTCGGGCAGGTCGGCGATCGTCAGCTGGGCGGCGCCGGCGGCGACCGCCTTGCTGCCGATCCCGGCGCCGTTGTCCTTGAACTCCACCGTGCCCGCCGCGCCCGCCGTGACGGTCGCGCTGAGCTGCACCGGGCTGCCCTTGACGGCCGAGCCGGCCGGGGTGACGGCCAGTGCGGTGGTGGTCGCGGCGGCGCCGCGCGGGCTGACGGTGTAGGCGACCGCCGACGAGGTCGAGCCGAGGAAGCCCGCGTTCGTCGAGGTGAACACGGCCGACAGGCTGTGCGCACCCTCGGCGAGGCCCGAGGTGGTGGCGGTGGCCAGGCCGGCCGTCACGGCGACCGGCGCGCCGATCGGGGTGGCGCCGTCCAGGAACTGCACGGTGCCGGACGCGGCCGGGGTCACGTTGGCGGTCAGCGTGACGTCGCCGCCGACGGTGGCCGAGCCGCTCGGGGTGACGCTCAGCGCGGTGCTGGTGGCCACCGCGACCGGCGTGTTCGGGTCGGTGGAGGTGTAGCTGGTCGGGCTGGTGAACCAGACCGCGCCGACGAAGTCACCGAAGTACGTGGTGCCGATCTTGGCGCGGCAGCGCAGCCGGAACTCGTACTTGCCCGCGAGGGTGGAGAAGCCGTTCTTCTGCGCGAAGCTGCGCATGGTGTCGCTGAGCGGCAGGGTCAGCCGGCCCTGCGCGTCGGGCGGGAAGACGCTCTGCGCCTGGTTGGGCGTCACGCCGTAGCCGTCGGCCGGGAAGCCCTGGCCGAAGACCAGCGTCTGCAGGTTGGTGCCGCCGGGGCAGGAGCCCGAGCTGACCACGGAGATCAGCTCGTCGTCGGCGCCGGTCGCCGGGTTGAGCGTCAGGGTGCCGATGGCAGGGCTCACGTCGGCGGCCTGGGCGACCGAGCCGATCATGGTGATGCTGCCCGCGGCCAGCAGGGTGGCCGCGCCGAGTGCTACGGAGCGCGCGATGCGAATGCTCACGGTGGTGCTCGCTTTCAGGGAGAAAGGGAGAGAGCCGGACGGAGGGACGGAGGTCAGCCGGTGGTGCGCGAGGTGTCGCCGCAGTTCGTGTTGACGCCGAAGCCGTACTGCTTGATCAGCGAGCTGCGCTGGCAGATCTGCGAGGTGCCGCCGACGAAGACGTCGCTCCACGGGGAGGTGGCGACCTTGCTGGTCGGGATGACGTTGTAGACGTCGCGGGTGGCCGGGGCGCCGGTGTTCAGCAGCACGGACGGCACGCCGTTGATGTTGCCGAGCTGGGCGGTGCCGCGGATGTCGGCGATCGTGCTGGAGCTCTGCGCGATGTACTGGGCGATCGAGAACGGCACCAGCGAGGTGGTGTCCAGCACGCGGCCGTCGTGCTCCTCGATCTTCTTGCCGCCCTTGGTGTCGCTCACGCAGGGGTACTTGTTCGCGACCACGTCGGCCTCGGTGATGCCGACCACGGAGAGCCAGAACGAGCGGGTGCCGGAGCCGGCCTGCGGGAGCAGCGGGTGGACGGAGTAGTTCGGCGCGGTGCCGACGTAGCCGGGGTCGCAGCTGTAGATCGCGTGCAGGTCGGCGGTGCTGAGGTCGAGCGGCAGCGAGCTGCCGGCGCTGACGGCGTAGGTGACGCCGTCCACCGCGAACGGGACGTAGGTCAGGCCGGGGGTGCTGGCCGCCAGGTTCAGGCTGGAGGAGCGGGCGAAGTCCAGGCAGCCCTTGCCCTTGCCGAGCTCGCTGAGCAGGGCGGAGCGGCCGGCGCCGGAGCCGTTGGGGCGGGCCACGGCCTGGCAGTCGGCCGAGTCCTTGGTGGCGATGGTGGCCGAGCCGAGCGCGTTGTAGGAGCCGACCACCTTCTGGCCGCCGACGGTGATGTCGTTGGCCAGCGCGTTCATGACGCCCTGGGTGGTGTCCGAGCCGACGCCCGCGAGCGGACGGTAGACCGGCGCGCCGGACGGGTCCGCCTGCGCGGTACCGGTGCCGGCCACCATCAGGCCGAGACCGGCGGCGACGGTCGCGCACTTCGCGAGGTTGCTCTTGGCGAGACTCTTCATGGTGATCTTCCCTGGGTGAGGACAGCTCTCGGAGCACGGCCGGAGGTGGTCTCCGGCCGTGTGGCGCACATGCGTGGGTGCTGGTCTGGTGAATCGGTACTGCGCAGTGGTCTGTCGGTCAGGTGGTCCGTCGGGCAGGTGGTCTGTCGGTCAGGTGGTCTGCGGGGTCGGGCGGCCGGGGCCGGTCAGGGCCGCCTGCGCACCAGACGCGGGACGAGCAGCCCGGCCGCGCCCGCCAGCACACCGGCGATCAGCGCGCCGAACAGCAGGTACCGGGCGGCGCCGACGTCGGTCTTCACCGTCCTGGCCACCGCGGCGGCCGGCGCGGCGGGGACCAGCGTGACCGGGGTGTGCGCGGGCGACGGGCTCGGCGCGGCGGGGGCGGGGGCCGGGTCGGCCGGTACGACCGGTGCGGCCGGCTCCTGCGGCCGGCTCCCGGTGCCCGTACCCGAACCGCCCCTGGGGGTGGCCGTGGCCGGCCCGGCGGTCGCCGCGGGGCTCGACTGGGTCGGAGGACCGGCCGGCGGGGCCTGGGCCGCCGTGGTCTGCTGCGGGACGGCCGACCGGTCGGGGGCGGTCGGTGTACTCGCCGGTGAGGCGTCCGGAGTCGGCGGGGCGGTCGGCTCCGGCTTGCCGGCCCCGCTCTCGATCGCGGTGGCGGCGGTGAGGGCCGCGGTCCGCATCGACTCGGGCAGCGGCACGTACCCGTCGGCCAGCTGGCCTGCCGCGACGCCCGGGGACTGGCCGTCGCCCATCGCGTAACGCAGCAGCGAGGCGTACGAGTTGCCGCTGTCCGGGTCGAGCGCGGACGGCACCGTCGCCGCGTAGGTGATGCTGGTGAGCGGGTAGCCGCCGGCGACCTGGGCCTCGGGCAGCACCACCGGCACGCCGCTGCTGGCGACGGCCGTGCCGGACGTCGCCATGGCGAGCATCGAGGCGTTGTCGGGTGCGACGAACTCCCCCTTGCCGTTGCGCAGCCGGGCGGTGCTCAGGCCGTACCTGGCCGCCTGGGCGGTGGTGGTCAGTGCCAGCACGCCGCGCAGGCCCTGGGCCTGCGCGGCCCCCTTCTTGAGCGAGCCGGGGGTGGTGGTGGCGTCCCAGACCGACTTCGACAGGGTGTCGCCACGGGCTGCCGAACGGCCGGCCTCCAGCATGGAGTTGGCGTACGGGTGCGAGTCGAGGTTGCACCAGGCGGGCCGGCCGGTCGGATCGTCCGGGAAGGCCTGGCAGTAGCTGTCCGGCTTCGGGTAGTTGGACATCGGCAGGGTCAGCTGGTCGCGCAGGAACGCCGGGTTGACGACGTCCGGCCACTTCGTGCTGGCCTCGCCCCGCAGGAAGGCGGCGGCCTCCGGGTCCTTCTGCAGCCAGAGCCAGACCAGCGTCGCGGCGTCGCTGTCACCGGTCGGCAGCAGCAGGTCCGGGATCCGGGACGGGAAGTACAGGTTCTTGAACTGCGGGTTCAGGTCGAGGAACTCCGGGTCGGAGGTGAGGTCCAGCGGGTTGCCCGCGGGGACGTCCGGGTCACCCGGGTTGACGGCGTACCGGTAGCTCTGGGTGAGCAGTTTGGCCACCAGCCGGGGCGTCAGGTTCATCTCCCGGATGCGCTGGCCGTCCTTCTGCCGGATGTCGGCCGGCGTCAGCGAGTAGGACTGGCTCTCCACCACGAAGGAGATGGCGAGTCCGGAGAGGGCGAGCGGCGCGTAGACCGGGGTGCGGCCGGGCGCCTGGTCGTCCTTGGCCAGCGGGAAGCCGACGTAGACCAGCCCCGGGTCGCCCTGGCGCAGCCGGCCGCGGGCCAGCGAGTCGGTGGTCCTGGTGTAGCTGAAGATGCCGCCCGCCTGCCGGCAGAGCACCGGCTGCCAGCGCCAGACGGTCTCGGCCGCCAGCTCGCTGCCGCTGGTGGGCCGCTCCGTGCTGCCGATCGGGCAGGACAGGCCGACCGGCTCGAAGTGCAGCGGGACGACCAGGCGCCTGGCCCAGTTGGTGGCGCTCAGCGGTGAGGACTGGAGCTTGGCGGAGTCGCCCGTCGGCGCCTGCCCGTCCACCTCGCGGTCCCCGCGCGGCACGATCACCAGCCAGCAGGAGCGGCCCTCGGTGAACGGCCCCGGCTGGCCTGCCGGGGTCTGGCCGCAGCCGAGCCCGGGGGCCTCCATGCCGGTCTGGATCTCGAAGTAGAGCTGTCCGGTGCCGTCGGCGCGGGTCGGCGCGTAGGGCACCTCGTTGGTCGACTGGGAGTCGTAGTACTGGCTGGTGCCGTCGGTCTCCGCCGGGCCGCCGCCCACCGGCCGGAACGGCGCGTAGACGTTCTGGTTCTCGCCCGCAGGCCGGATCGTCTCGGCCGGGTCGGTCAGCGTGCGGCCGTAGTTGAGCTGCCGGCTCGGGACGTACGCGCCGCCCCGGCTGTCGCCCTTGGACGCGCCGTACTGGCACTGCTCGCGGTCCGGCCCGGCCGCCTGGTCACCCCAGCACTGCATGACCTCCAGGTAGTTCTGGCCGAAGGACATCGGGCTCGGCGAGGTGGGCCGGCCGCCCGTCCAGCTGACGCCGATCACCTGGTTGACCAGGTGGCTGGTCTGGGTGACCGTCACCTCCAGGCCGGCGAACTCGTCGGTGCCCCGGACGGTGACCGGCACCGGGTCGCTCCCGGGGGCGGCCTCCGCGGTGAGGGCGCGGGCCGCGAGCGGCGCGGAGGCCGTCGCCGCGGTCGCCGCGGACGCGACGGCGGCAGCGGCAGCGGCAGCGGGCGTCGTCGCGGACCCGGCCTTCGCCTGCCCGGCCACGGTGGGCGCGGGCGCGGGCGAGCCGCCGGCTGCCCCGCCGACCGCCGCCGGAAGATCGATCGGGACGGGCGCGGTCATCGGGTCGACCGGGATCTCCGGGGCCGCGGAGGCCACCGGGGCGAACCTGGCGGGCGGGCCGGCGGGGCCGGTCGAGATCGCCGCACCCGCCGCCGTGGCCAACAGGAGGGTGAGCACGCCGGCGGTGCGCAGCGCCCGCCGCAGGCTGGTGTTCCGTCTCATTCCCGGCCCCTCGATCCCCGTGCCGGGCGACCGGCCAGCAGCGGCGGCAGCACGATGACCGCGCCGAGCAGGACGCCTGCGACGGCCATCAGCGAGTACCGCAGGCCGCTGCCCGCGTCGGCAGCGATGGCCATCGGGTCGGCGCTCACCTGCTGTGCGCCGCCGCCCGAGGCGGCTGATCCGCCCGATCCGCCGGTGGCGGCCGCGTCGCCGCCGCCCAGGGCCGGGTCGCCGCCGTCGGCCGCCCCGGTCGAGGCGCCGCCGCCGAGCGCCGGGTCCGCGCCCGCCGCGCCGCCGGTGGTGCCGGCCGCGGTGCTCCCGCCGCCGCCGGCGGCCGCCGCTGCGGCTGCCGTGCCGCCCGCCGCGGCCGTGCCCTTGGCACCGGTGGAGCCGCCCGTGGTGGTGCCACCGGTGGAGCTCTTGCTGCCGGTGCCACCCGAACCGCCGCTCGCGCCGCCCGTCGCGGCGCCGGTGGTGCCGCCCGAACCGCCGGTGGTGCCACCGGTGGTGGTGCCGCCGCTGGTCTGGGTGGGGGTCTGCGCACCGCCGGTGCCGGTGCCGCACTGGGCGGCGCCGCCCTTCTTGTCGCAGTCCTGCGGCGCCGGTGCGCCGGCCGCGTACGGGTTGGTGTTCCCGGCACCGAAGGTCGGGTTGCTGCACTGGGCGGCGTCGAAGGCGCGGGCCTCACTGCCGGGCACCTTGGCGAACTGCTCGAAGGCGGACTGCACCAGTTGTCTGGTCAGCGGCGAGTAGCCGAGCTGGTCGGCCTGCTTCTGGCCCTCGCAGAGGAAGTAGTAGCCGAACGCGGCCAGCGTCCGGCCCTTCTCCGCCGTGAAGGTGCCGACCTCGGAGGTGTGCACGGCCATGTAGCTGTAGCTGGAGAGCGGGTACGCGTTCGGCAGGCTGTTGTCGTAGACGGCGTCGAGGTTCTGGGTGAGGTCCGCGTTGATCTGGGCCTTCTCCAGCGCCACCGAGACGTTGCGGCCGTTGGGCTCGGTGTAGTAGCCCGCCTGGTTGAGCATCTTGACGACCGGGAAGCCGCTGTTCAGCGCGTAGGAGTACTCGACGTAGGTGATCGCGCCCACGTTGGAGTCGGTGGCGACCGCGTTGGCCACCGCCACCGAGGTGCCGAGTGCCTGCCAGGTGGAGCCGGCGAGCAGCGGGTAGAAGGAGGTCATCCCGCAGGGCGTCCGGCGCGGGGACTTCACGCAGTACGCGTCCCAGGTGGACTGCTGGCGCTTGCTCATCCAGGTGGTGAGCTGGGCGGTGGTGCCGGAGCCGTCCGAGCGGACCACCGGCCGCACGGCGACGTCCGGCATCTTGAGCCCGGGGTTGTCGGCCTGCACGACGGGGTCGTTCCAGCGGGTGATCTGCCCGGTGAAGATCTTGGCTATCACGTCGCCGGAGAGCCGCAGGTTGGTGACCCGCTTGCCGTTGATCTTCAGGTTGTACATGAAGGCCGTGCCGCCCGCGACGATCGGCAGGTAGGCCGTCGGCCACGGCGGCGGAGCGTCGAACTGGCCTCCGTCGGTGAGTCCGTAGGGGATCTCGGAGACCGCGAAGTCGGTCGCGCCGTTCTTGAACTGGTTGCGTCCGTAGCTGGAGCCCTGCGCGTCGAAGTCGATCGTCATGCCGTACTGGCGGACGTTGCTGACCCAGGAGTCGACGGCGTTGCTGCTCCAGGTGGAGCCGGCGCCGCTGATCCGCCGGTAGTCGGCCGCCGCCGCCGGGGGCGCCGCACCGAGCAGCAGGGAGGTGCTGAACACCGCGAGCGCGGCCAGCAGGGTGACGGTACGGGTGAGCACGGGCGCCTTCCGGGGTGAGGGTATCGAGGTCATCCGCCGCAGGTCCTCGACGGACTGCCGGGCGCGGCGCCGCTGCTGGCGCCCGGTCAGTTCGCCGGGACCGCGCCCGCCGAGGGTGCGGGCGGCCAGGAACAGCAGCAGCACCAGGCCGAGCAGCATCGCCGCCGCGCCGAACGCGCGGGTGACCTGGAACTGCGAGGGGAACTTGACCAGGGTGAAGGCCATCAGCGGCAGGCTGGCCTGCGGCCCGTCCAGCGGGTTGAGGTTGAGGTTCTTGGTGTAGCCGGAGCAGAGCAGCACCGGCGAGGTCTCGCCGATCCCGCGGGCCGCCCCGAGGATCACCGCCGTGGCCAGCCCGGAGCGCGCGCTCGGCAGGGTGACCGTCCAGACCGTGCGCCAGCGGCTCGAACCCAGCGCGTACGAGGCCTCCTTCAGCGAGGCGGGGACGAGGCGCAGCACCACGTCGGACGCCCGGATCAGGATCGGCAGCATCATCACCGAGAGCGCCACCCCGGCCGCGAGACCCGAGCGGGGCTTGTCGAGGGCGAGCACCAGCGCGTAGATGAACAGGCCCGCCAGGATGGAGGGCAGCGCGGTCATCGCCTCGACCAGCGTGCGCACCAGCCGGCTGAACCGGCCCGGCACCTCGCTGAGGAAGACGGCGCAGCTCACCCCCAGCGGGATGGTGATGGCCAGCGAGATGGTGATCTGGGTGAGCGTGCCGATCAGCGCGTGCAGCGCGCCGCCCTTGCCGAGCGGGTCGGAGGGGCCGGCCTCGGAGAGGTCCTGGGTGTAAAAGTTGGTGTGCCGCAGTGCGTCGAAGCCGTGCATGAACACGTAGCCGACGGTCCACAGCAGGACGCTGAGCAGCAGCACCGCGATGCTGTGCACCACGGCCGAGGCGAGCCGGTCGCGGACCGCCAGCCGGCCCTCGTCGCGGGAGACCAGCAGGGCGTACAGGCCGAGGAAGGCGAGCCAGGTGCAGACCACGAAGCCGATGCCGCCGCTGAACGGGGCGAGCCGCTGGAAGACCAGGGCGGAGAGCGCCACCGCGGCGGCCAGGCTGCCCCAGAAGGCGTAGTGGTCGGAGGCCCGGCGGCCGCCCGGGCGGCGGCGGTGCTGGAGCACCGGCACGGCCGGGCGCCGCACCACGGTGGTGCGGGGAGTGGTCGTCGTCATGTGCTGGCTCCCGAGCGGCTGCGGGCGACGACGGCGGCCGCGGCGAAGTTGACCACCAGGGTCAGCAGGAAGAGCGCCAGCCCGGCGGCCATCAGCGCGGAGATGGAGAACGGCGTGGAGTCCCCGTAGCGCAGCGCGATCATCGGTGCGACGGCGCTGCCGCCGGTCTGCAGGATGTGCGGCTGGACCTCGAAGGTCATCGAGAGGATCAGGTAGACCGAGATGGTCTCGCCGAGCGCCCGGCCGAGGCCGAGCATGGTGCCGCCGATGATGCCGCCGCGGCCGAACGGGATCACCACCGAGCGGATCATGCCCCAGCGGGTGCTGCCCAGGGCGTAGGCCCCTTCGCGCTCGCCGGCCGGCGCCTGGTCGAACACCTCGCGCATGATCGAGCACATGATCGGTGTGATCATGAACGCCACCACGGTGCCCGCCATCAGGCTCGACGCGGTGTAGACCAGCGGCGGCGTCAGCGGGTCGTCCACGTCCACGTTGTTGACCCGGAAGACCGGGATCCAGCCGAAGTAGGTGGAGAGCCAGCGGGCCACGCCGGTCAGCTGGTACTGGAGCAGGACGAAGCCCCAGACCCCGTAGACCACGCTGGGCACCGCGGCCATCAGGTCGACCATGCCGATCAGCGTCCGGCGCAGCTTCCGGGGGGCGTACTCGCTGATGTAGAGCGCGCTGCCGAGCGCGAGCGGCACCGCGAGCACCACCGCAATGCCGCCGATGATGACCGTGCCGACGAGCACCGCCTTGATGCCGAACTGGCCGTGCCCGCCGTCCGGGTTCCAGCCCTCGGTGGTCAGGAAGGACAGCCCGGCGACCTTCAGCGCGGCGGTGGCGCGGACCGCCAGGTAGCCGCCCACGCCGAGCATCACCACCAGCACGAACGCGCCGCTGCAACGGGCCCAGACCAGGAAGACGCGGTCCGGCAGGCCGGGGTTGGCGGCGGGGGTGCGCGGCAGGTCGGGGCCGAGCCGCAGCTGGTCGGTGCTCACCCGGCACCGCCGGCGGGCACCGGCCCCGGCTGCGCGGCGGCCGCCACGGCGCCCGTGCGCGTCAGCTCGGACGCGGCGCGGGCGCTGGCCAGGAAGCGGGCCAGGTTGTACTGGCACTCCCGCTGGCGGCGGTAGCCGCGCGCCGAGCCGGCCACGGTGCGGCCGTCCAGTTCCAGCTTCCAGAGCCAGAGTCCGCCCTGCCCGGTCGAGCACATGGTGGCCCGGCCCTCGTCCAGCCGGTGCTGGTACTCCTCGATCGCGGCGCGGCAGGCGACGGCGTCCCGGAAGGTCTCCCCGCTCTGCCCGAGGTGCCGGTTGTTGGCACCGAGCAGTCGCCAGACCGTCCCCCCGGCCTGGCGGCCGAGGCGGGGCGGTCTGCTGACGATCAGGAATCTGGGATGTTTCATGCCGGTACTCGTCCTTCCACCGCACGACCTGGCTGAAAGAGGACGGTGTCGGCTCCGCGGTACCTCTCAGGTGTGACTGGATGAACGCCGGACACGGACCGGCTGAACGAACGGCGCCGGTCGCTTTCACCGGTTCCACACGAACTGTGTGATTCTGACGAACCATCAATAGAAACGGACGGCGGTTCGTGTGCGCCTGAGTCGGCTGATCAGTCGTCAGCGGGACATCGGGAAGGCACTGTTGGCGGAAACGCGGAGACCCCGCGGGCGCGGGGCACCCTCGGGGTCGCAGCGGCAGGGAACGGTGGGGAGCCCGCGTCGGCGGGAGGGCTCACCGCTTGGCGCGGATACCGTCCAGGGCGATGCCCAGCACCCGGTCGCGCTGCCGCTCGTCCGGGAACGCGACCGAGCTGACGCCGGAGACCAGGCGCAGCAGGTCGTCGATGCCCATGTCCGGCCGCACCGCGCCGGACTCCTGCGCGCGCGCGAGCAGCGGTGTGCCCGCCTCGAACATCGACTGGCGGCAGGCCAGGAAGACGTCCGTCTCCTCGCCCTCCAGCGCCTCGCGGATCGCGCGCTTGGTCAGGGTGTAGGCGACGAACCGGCGCAGCCAGCCGGCCAGCGCCTCCCACGGCGGTTCGGCGGACAACTGCTCGGCCACCAGGTTCAGTTCGTTGACCTCGTTGGCGTAGACCGTCTCGAAGAGGTGCCTGCGGGTGGGGAAGTTCCGGTAGAGCGTGCCGATGCCGACCCCGGCGCGGCGGGCGATGTCCTCCAACGAGGCCTCGGCGCCGTGCTCGGCGAAGGCCTCGCGGGCGGCGGCGAGCAGCGCGTCGAAGTTGCGCGCGGCGTCGGCGCGGCGCGGGCGCTGGGCGGCGAGGAACTCGCCGACGACGATCTGCTCCGACACGGGGACCTCATTCCGGATACCGGTTGAACCGGAGGATTGCCTCCGCTAATCTGGAGGCATGCCTCGACTTTAGCAGCGGGGCTCGTTCTTCGCCCTGCCGCCGTCCGGCAGCGTCCCCAGCTCCTCACGTGCCCGGCACCGGCCTCCTGCCCGCTCCACGCCCGCCGGCCCGCCTGCCGACCCGCCTCCGTCCCGTCCCGAGTCCTGAGAAGGTTCGATGAACCGCCAGTCCAACCGCCTCACCTTCGGCGTCCTCGCGACCGGCGCGGGCGTCTACGCGCTGCTGCAGTCGCTGATCACGCCCGCCCTGCCCACCGTCCAGCACGCGATGCACACCTCGCAGGCCACCGTCACCTGGGTGATGACCGCCTACCTGCTCTCCGCCTCGATCTTCACGCCGATCCTCGGCCGGGTCGGGGACATGGCCGGCAAGAAGCGCACCCTCGTCGGGGCGCTGGTCGCCCTCCTGGTCGGCTGCCTCGTCGCCGCCCTCGCCCCGAACATCACCGTGCTGATCATCGCCCGGGTCATCCAGGGCATCGCCGGCGCACTGTTCCCGCTCTCCTTCGGCATCATCCGCGACGAGTTCCCCGCCGGCCGGGTGCCCGCCGGCATCAGCAACCTGTCCGCCGTCATCGCGGTCGGCAGCGGCCTGGGCATGGTGCTGGCCGGACCGATCGTCGGCGCCCTGGACTACCGCTGGCTGTTCTGGTTCCCGGTGATCATCGTCGCGGTCACCGCGCTGATCGCCCACCGCTACGTCCCCGAATCCCCGAGCCGCACCGAGGGCAGCGTCAACTGGCTCTCCTCCGTTCTGCTCTCCGGCTGGCTGGTGGCCCTGCTGCTGCCCATCAGCCAGTCCTCCCAGTGGGGTTGGGGCTCCGCCCGGGTGATCCTGCTGCTGGTGGCGGCCGTCGCCCTGTTCGCCGTCTGGGCCGTGGTCGAGGCCCGCACCCGCAACCCGCTGATCGACCTGCGGATCATGCGCCTGCCGGCCATCCGGACGACCAACACCGCCGCGCTGCTCTTCGGCGGCGGCATGTACGCGGTCTGGGCGTTCCTCCCCGGCTTCGCCCAGACCCCGGCCTCGGCGGGCTACGGCTTCGGGGCGAGCGTCACCGGCGCCGGGCTCCTGATGCTGCCGATGCTGGTCACCATGTTCGTCGCCGGCATCCTCAGCGGACGGCTGGCCGGCCGGTTCTCCGCCAAGGCGCAGCTCGTCACCGGCGCCCTCCTCGGCGCGGCCGCCTGTGCGATCCTCGCCGCCTGGCACGGCCAGCAGTGGCAGGTCGCCCTGGCGGCGGGCGTCTTCGGCCTCGGGATCGGGCTGGCCTTCGCCTCGATGAGCAACCTCGTCGTGCAGAGCGTGCCCGCGGCTCAGACCGGCGCGGCCACCGGGATGAACGCCAACATCCGCACCATCGGCGGCTCGATCGGCGCCGCCCTGATGTCCGGCCTGGTCACCGGCCACCTGCAGCCCTCCGGCCGCCCCTACGCCTCGGGCTACACGCACGGCTTCGCCATGCTCGCCGTCTTCTGCCTGGCGGCCGCCCTCGCCGCCCTCCTCGTCCCGTCCCGCCGGTCCGCCCCGGCGGCGGCCGCGGCCGCCGCGCAGGCACCCCTGCCGCAGACCGTCCGGGGCTGACGCCCCGGCACCTGACGGCCCGCCCGCACCGCCCGGCCCCCGGGCTGTC
>NZ_JBHUWW010000058.1:0-50810 GCF_042669755.1 Kitasatospora sp. NPDC057223
CCATCGAAAACCCCGCCGTCGCCCCGGCCGCCACCCCCACCCCCGCCTCGTACACCCCCCCCCCAAACCCCCCCCCCCCCTCACCCCCCCCCCCCCGCGCCGGGGCCGCCCGCCCCCCCCCGGCGGCCGCGGCCCGCACCGCGCACCACCCACCCCCTCCGACGTGCAAAGGACGCCGAACTGATGGACCTGCAACTCGCCGGCAAGGTCTTCCTCGTCACCGGGGCCTCGGCCGGAATCGGGCAGGCCACCGTGCGGGTGCTCGCCGCGGAAGGGGCGAGCGTCGTCGGGGTGTCCCGCAGGCCCGGCCCCGCCGGCCCCGGCGCCGGGGTCAGCACGATCGCCGCCGACGTGACCGCCCCGGACGCCGCCCGCCGCATCGTCGACACCGTCCTGGAGCGCCACGGGCGCCTGGACGGGCTGGTCAACAACGTCGGCGCCCTCCAGTCCCGCACGGGCTTCCTGGACGTGAGCGACGAGCAGTGGCAGGCGACCTTCGACACCAACTTCCACTCCCTCGTGCGGATGACCCGCGCCGCGCTGCCCGCCCTCCTGGAGCAGGGCGGCGGCTCCCTGGTCCACCTGGCCAGCGAGGCCGCGAGGTTCCCCGACTACCCGCTGGTCGACTACGCCGCCTCCAAGACGGCCCTGCTCTCGCTCTCCAAGTCCCTCACCGCCGAGTTCGCCCGCCGGGGCGTCCGCTCCAACATCGTCTCGCCCGGCCCCACCAGGACCGCCCTGTTCGACGCCCCCGGAGGCTTCGCCGACCAGCTCGCGGAACGCTTCGCGCTGCCCGCCGACGCGGCCGTCGAGCACTTCGTCCGCGAGGTGCGCGCGCTGCCGGCCGGGCGCATCGGCACCCCCGACGACGTCGCCCGCGTCATCGCCTACCTCCTCTCCCCGCTCGCCGGCCAGGTCACCGGAGCCGAATGGGCCGTCGACGGCGGAGCACTGCGCCAGATCTGACCCGAGCCGCCCGCGCCGCGGCGCTCGCCGGCACCGTAGAAGGACGCCTGATGACGGACACGATCACCGCCGCCGCACCGGAGACACGCGCCCAGCGCTCGGAGCGCTTCGAGCGCGACGCACTCGGCCACCGGGGCCGGCTCTACGCGCAGGCCCTGCGCCTGACCCGCAACCCCGCCGACGCGGAGGACCTGGTGCAGGAGACCTACACCAGCGCCTACCGCGGCTACCACCGCTTCCGCCCCGGCACCAACGCCGGCGCGTGGCTGGCCCGGATCCTGCTGAACGCCTACCTCGACACCTACCGCAAGAAGCAGGCCGGCCCCCAGCTCTGCGGCGCCCCCTACGCCGAGGACCGCCGGCCCGACCGGGCCGGCCCCGGGCCCGTGCCGTCCGCCGAGTCACAGGTCCTGGACCAGCTGCCCGACCCGGCGGTCGCCCGCGCGATGCTGGAGATACCCGGCATCTTCCGCACCGTGGTCTACCTCGCCGACATGGAGGGGCTCTCCCACGAGGAGATCGCCGCCCTGGTCGGCGTCCCCTACTCGACGGTCAACACCCGCCTGCACCGCGGGCGCCGGCGACTACGGGCCCTCCTGGCGGACCACCACGGCCGCGACACCCGGGCGCACCGCAAGGAGGTGCGGTGATGCCGCTGGCCCTGATAGCCCTGGCACTGGGCGCCTTCGGCATCGGCACGACGGAATTCGTCATCGTCGGCCTGCTCCCGGAGATCGCGGGGGACTTCTCGGTCTCCATCCCCTCCGCCGGGATGCTCGTCACCGGCTACGCCCTGGGCGTGGTCGTCGGCGCCCCGCTGATGACCGCGGCCGGCGCCCGCCTGCCGCGCAAGACCATGCTCGCCGTCCTGATGGCCGTCTTCATCGCCGGCAACCTGCTCTGCGCCTTCGCCGGCAGCTACACCCAGCTGATGGCCGGCCGGCTGGTCGCCGCGCTCACCCACGGAGCGTTCTTCGGCATCGGGTCGGTCGTCGCCGCGGGCCTGGTCGCCCCGGCCCGCAGGGCCAGCGCGATCGCCCTGATGTTCACCGGCCTCACCGTCGCCAACGTCCTCGGCGTGCCCCTGGGCACCTTCCTCGGACAGCACTTCGGCTGGCGCTCGACGTTCTGGGCGGTCACCGCCTTCGGCGTCGTCGGCCTGTGCGGCATCCTCGCCCTCGTCCCGCGCCAGGAACGCGAGAGCGGGCCCGGCCTGCGCAGCGAACTCGCGGTCTTCCGCCGCCCCCAGGTATGGCTGGCGCTGCTGACGACCACCCTCGGCTTCGCCGGGGTCTTCGCCTCCTTCACCTACGTCGCACCGATGATGACCGAGGTCGCCGGATTCCCGCCCGGCGCCGTGACCTGGCTGCTGGTGCTCTTCGGAGCGGGCCTGTGCGCCGGCAACGTCGTGGGCGGGCGCGCGGCGGACCGCAGGCTGATGCCCAGCCTCTACGTCATCCTCGCCGCCCTCGCGGCCGTCCTGCTCCTCTTCGTCGCCACCGCCCGCACACCCCTCTCGGCGGCGATCACCCTCGCCGTCCTCGGAGCCGTCGGCTTCGCCACCGTACCGCCGCTGCAGATGAGGGTCATGCAGAAGGCCGAAGGGGCTCCGGCCCTCGCCTCGGCGGCCAACATCGCGGCGTTCAACCTGGGCAACGCCATCGGGGCGTGGCTCGGGGGCCTCACCATCAGCCACGGGCTCGGCTACACCGCCCCCAACTGGGTCGGCGCCCTGCTGGCCGCCGCCGGCCTCGCCGTCGCCGCCTTCGCCGGACTGCTCGACCGCCGCACCGCCGCGGCCCGCCCCGCGCCCCCGCACGACCCGCCCCCGCACGACCTGCCCCCGCACGACCTGCCCGCGGGCGCCGGCACGTCGCCCGCGGCGGCCTGACCGACCGCCCCACCGGGCACGCCGCGCGGCGTGCCCGCCCGCCAGGACACAACAACCAAGGAATTCGAGGTAGCTGACGATGAGTGGTGTGGATCGCCGGACGGTACTGGGACGCGGCGCGGCCGTGGCCGGCGCAGCAGTGGCCGCCGGAGCACTGGGCGGGACCGCGGTCGCGGCCCCCGCCGGGGCAGCCCCGGGAGCCGCCACCGGCGCGACCATCCGCCCCGACGACCCGCGGTACCCGCTGCTGACCAGCGGCAACAACCAGCGGTTCGTCGCCCGGCCCGACTACGTCAAGATGATCCGGTCCTCCGCCGACGCCGAGCGGGCCCTGGAGAGCGCCTTCCGGGCCGGCAAGCGCGTCTCGGTCCGCAGCGGCGGCCACTGCTTCGCCGACTTCACCGCCGGCCCCGGCGTCGAGGTCATCCTCGACTTCTCCGAGATGACCGAGGTCACCTACGACCCCGGGCACCGCGCCTTCGTCGTCGAGCCCGGCGCCCGCCTGATCAACGTCTACGAGGCGCTGTACAAGGGCTGGGGCGTCACCATACCCGGCGGCATCTGCTACAGCGTCGGCGCCGGCGGCCACATCGCCGGCGGCGGGTACGGCCTGCTGTCCAGGGCCCACGGCCTGGTCTCCGACCACCTCTACGCCGTCGAGGTCGTCGTGATCGACGAGCGGGGCAGGGCCCGCACCGTGCTGGCGACCCGGGAGAAGAACGACCCGAACCGCGAACTGTGGTGGGCCCACACCGGCGGCGGCGGCGGGAACTTCGGCCTCGTCACCCGCTACCTGTTCCGCTCCCCGGGCGCCACCGGCAGCAACCCCGCCGACCAGCTGGTCTCCCCGCCCTCGACGGTCCTGGTGAGCGCCATCGAACTGCCCTGGGAGCAGCTGACCGAGGCGAAGTTCACCCGCCTGCTGAAGAACTTCGGCGCCTGGCACGAGGCGAACAGCGCCCCGGACTCCGAGTACCGCCACCTCAGCAGCCTCTTCAACGTCAGCTCCCGCGCGCACGGCAGCCTCGGCATGTTCACCCAGGTCGACGCGACCGTCCCCGGCGCCCGCCGGCTCCTGGACGACTACCTGACAGCCGTCCTCGCCGGCACCGGCGTCACCCCCCGGGCACTGGCCCGCGCCAACGGCGAGCTGCCCGCGATGCCCGAACTGCTCGCCCCCCGGGAACTGCCGTGGCTGCAGGCCACCCGGCAGGTGGGCACCAACAACCCGACCATCACCAACCCCACCTCCCGCGGCGCCCACAAGTCCGGCTACATGCGCAGGAACTTCACCGACCACCAGGTCGCGGCCGTCTACCGGCACATGTCCCGGGCGGACTTCAACAACCCGGACACCATGCTGGTGCTCTTCTCCTTCGGCGGACAGGTCAACGCGATGGCCCCCGACGCCACCGCCAACGCCCAGCGCAGCTCGATCTTCAAGATGTGCTTCCAGACCTTCTGGGCCGACGCGAGCGAGGACGACTTCTACCTCGGCTGGGCCCGCGGCATCTACGAGGACTTCTTCGCCAAGACCGGCGGCGTGCCCCTGATCGACGACGCCACCGACGGGTGCTACATCAACTACCCCGACCGCGACGTCTCCGACCCCCGCCACAACACCTCCGGGGTGCCCTGGCAGACCCTCTACTACAAGGGCAACTACCCGCGCCTGCAGCAGGTCAAGAAGCGCTGGGACCCGACGAACTTCTTCCGCCACTCGCTCTCCGTCGAACTGCCCCGCAGCTAGGCCCCCGGCCCCGGGCGCGCCCCCGCGTACCACGCGGCGGCGCGCCCGCGGCCGTGCCGGGCCCGCCCCGTCCGGCCCCGTCCCGCCGAGAACCACCGGGCCCGACAGCGGCCCCCGAGCACGCACCCGGAGGAACACCCATGCCGCTCAGCCGGCCGCACAGCCTCGACCTCTCCCCGATCGTGAACACGCACGACGTGCGCGGAACCGTCCCCGACCAGTGGGACGAACGGATCGCCGAACTGTTCGGCGCCGCCTTCGCCCGCGTCACGAAGGCACAGGCCCTCGTCGTCGGCCACGACACGCGCTCCAGCGCCCCCACCCTGGCACTCGCCTTCGCCCAGGGCGCGGCCCTGTACGGCACGGCGGTCACCGACATCGGCCCCTGCACCAGCGACCAGCTGTCCTTCGCCTCGGGAGAACTCGCCCTGCCCGGGGCGATGTTCACCGCCCCGCACGGCCCCGCGCAGTACAACGGCCTCACCCTGTACCGGGCCGGCGCCGCGCCCCTGGGGCCGGGCGGCGCACTCGCCGGGATCCGGGCCCTGGTCGAGCAGTGGGCCGTGCACGGGGCCCCGCCCTCCTTCGTCCCCGTCGGCACGATCAGGCGCCGCGACGTCCTCGCCGACTACGGGGCCCGCCTCTACACCCTGGCCGGCCTGCCGGTGGTCCGCCCGCTGAAGGTCGTCGTGGACGCCGGCGACGGCCCGGGCGGGCACAGCGTCCCCGCCGTCCTCGCCGCCCTTCCCCTGCACGTGGTCCCGCTGCCCGCCGGAGCGGACAGCGCCGGCGCCCACGGGAGGGCCGACCCGCTCGGCCCGGCCGCCCTCGCGGCCCTGCGGGCCCGCGTGGTCGCCGAGGGCGCCGACCTCGGCCTGGCCGTGGACGGCGGGCGCTGCGCCGTCGTCGACGAACGCGGCGAGAGCGTCCCCGCGTCGGCCGTCGCGGCCCTGCTCACCGCCCGGGAACTGGACCGCCACCCCGGCGCCACCGTGGTCCACGACCTGGCCACCTCCTGGTCGGTGCCCGAAGCGGCCGCCGAACACGGCGGCAAGGCGGTCCGCACCCGGGTGGGGCACTCCTTCGTCCGGGAGGAGATGGCCGCCACGGGAGCGGTCCTCGGCACCGGACACGCGGGGCACTACTACTTCCGCGACTTCTGGAACGCCGACAGCGGCCTGCTCGCCGCCCTCCACCTCCTGGCCGCCCTGGACGCCCGGCCGGGCCCCCTCTCGGCCCTGCTCGCCCCCTGGGACCGCTACCGCTCCAGCGGCGAGGGCGACTTCGCCACCGACGACCCGCAGGCCCGCACCGCGGCGGTACGCGCCGCCTACGCCCACCACGAGGACGTCATGCTCGACGACCTCGACGGCCTGACGGTGACCGCGCACGACTGGTGGTTCAACCTGCGCCCGTCCGCCACGCTGCCACTGCTGCGCCTCAACGTCGAGGCCCGGGACGCGGAGACGGTGGCCGGGGTCCGCGAGGAGGTCCTGCGCCACCTGCGGGCGTGAGCGCCGGCCCGCCGCCGCCCGCCCGGCCGCCCTCACCTGCGAGAACGCCTGTCTGAGCGTCAACTGATCGTCCAAGCCCCCGTGTTCGCCCTGTGCGAGCACGGGGGCTTCGTCGTGCCCGGCACTGTTCAAGTCCCGGAATGTCTTCATTGACGGACAGATAGCTCACGGGAAAGATATCTATCAGCCGAAGGGAGCCCGCCAGGGCCCACCGGCGACAGACCCCGGCTTCCACGAAGACGTGAGCCACCGAAGGCCCTCCTCCCACACCGCCCGGCACCGGGCCGGCCGAGGAGCCCCCGAAGAAAATCGCGCCGACGCGGCAACCGCCCCTGGTTCCGCATGCCCTGACCAGCCCACACAGCAAAGGAATTGAGACATCATGCGGTCCGTAGCAGTAGTTCTCGGGACCCGGCCGGAGGCCATCAAGTTCGCGCCGGTCATCCGGGCCCTCCAGGCCGACCCCCGCTTCGACCCCGTCGTCATCTCCACCGGCCAGCACCGCCAGATGCTCGACGAGACCCTGGAGGCATTCGGCCTCAAGCCGGACATCGACCTCGAGATCATGGCCCCCAAGCAGACCCTCTCCCAGGTCACCTACCGCTGCCTGCGCGGCCTGGGCGAGCAGTTCACCAAGCTCTCCACCGAAGCGGTCCTGGTGCACGGCGACACCGCCACCACCCTCGCCGCCGCCCTCTCCGGCTTCCACCACCAGATCCCCGTCATCCACGTCGAAGCCGGCCTGCGCAGCGGATTCCTGGGATCCCCCTTTCCCGAGGAGGGCAACCGCCGCCTCGTCGCCCAGATCGCGGCCCTCCACCTCGCACCCACCCCCGGCAACCACGCCAACCTGCTGCGCGAGGGCATCGCCGAGGAGACCATCGTGGTCACCGGCAACACCGTCATCGACGCCCTCCAATGGGCCAGCGGACGCTCCGACTCCTACGGCGACCCGGCCCTCGCCGACCTGGACGCCGACCCCAGGCGGGTCATCCTCGCCTCCGCCCACCGCCGCGAGGCCTGGCCGCACCTGCCCCAGATCGCCCAGGCCCTGGTCGACATCGCGGACGAACCCGACGTCCGCGTCGTCGTCCCGCTGCACCGCAACCCCGTCGTCCGCGAGGCGATGCTCGCCCGGATCAGCGGACACCCGAACATCACCGTCGTCGACCCGCTGCCCTACCTCAGCTTCAGCAAGCTCATGCGACGCGCCGACATCATCGTCTCCGACAGCAGCGGCTCCCAGGAGGAGGGCCCCGCCCTCGGCAAGCCCACCCTGGTCCTGGGCAACGTCACCGAACGCTCGGAGGCCGTCGTCGCCGGCACCGCCCGGCTGGTCGGCACCACCACCGAGGGCATCGTCGCCGCCACCACCGAACTGCTCCGCAACCCCAGCGAGTACCTGCGCATGGCCACCGCCGCCAACCCCTACGGCGACGGCTGCGCCACCGAGCGCACCGTCGGCGCCATCGCCCACTTCTTCGGCGACGGCCCCGCCGTGGACCCCTTCGTCCCCGGCGTCGAGGTCGACGAGTTCGCCGTGGAGCTCGCCCGCCGCGCACCGTTCGCGAGGGCCTGATGCCCCGTAACGCCGAGACCCCGCTCAACTTCGCCGGCCCGCGCATCGAAGCGCTCCTCGTCCAGGACGTGAAGGACTACCACGTCAGCGGACCGGCCGTCGTCGTCAACACCTCCACCACCGACGTCTTCGTCGCCCGCACCCCGCGCAAGGCCATCCCCCCGCTCTCCTCCACCATCCTCACCGGCGTCCGGATCGAGGAGGCCGCCTCCCTCCTCCTCCTGCGCGTCAAGGACGGCACGGACATCGCCGCCATCGCCCACGAACCCGGCTGGGACCTCCTGGGAGACCTCCTCGGCGACACCACCACCCCCGCCGGGGACGGCACCCTGCCCTTCCCGCGCGACACCCCGCTCTGGAAGAGCCCCCAGGACCACGCCGGCTTCATCGAACTCGACCCCGCCCACCTCCTCGGGGAGCGCACCGAACCCCGCCGCCCCCAGCCCTTCGAGATCAGGGCCAACCTCTGGTTCGCCCCGGCCGGCACCGACTGCTTCATCCACAACCAGCACGACTTCATCGAGGTGCACACCCAGCTCCACGGCCTCGGCCGGATGCAGAAGTTCACCGAACAGGACCACAGCACCCTCTACGAAGACCTGCTGATGAGCCCCGGCTACACCACCCCCCAGCCGTTCTGCTCCACCGGCCCCGACGGCACCTACCTCTACCCCTGGCACCAGTACCGCGCCGACACCGACTGCGTCTGGCTCGCCGTCGAGTACCACGCCCTGCCCCACCGACACCCGTAGGAGAAGGACCATGACCGCCAACGACGCATCCAACCTGCGCGCCCCCAAGTTCGCCGCCGAGATCGTGGCCGACCAGCTGCGCGACGGCTACTGGCTGGAGGCCCCCGACATCGACAACGACAACAAGCCGGACCTGTTCGGCTACGGGCTGCGGCTCGGCGAGATCTACTGGTACCAGAACGGCGAGAAGTGGACCCGCCGCCTCGTCGCCGACAAGATCAAGATGCCGGTCGGCGCGGACTTCGCCGACATCAGCGGCAACGGCCACCCCGACATCATCGTCTGCTACGACCTCTACGGCCCGATCGGCACCATCCAGGACGCCAACACCGCCGGCGGGAAGATCGACTGGCTGGAGAACCCCGGCAGCCCGGACAAGGACGAGTCCCGCTGGAAGCGGCACTACGTCGGCCGTGCCACCGGCATGCACCGCCTGCGGGTCGGCCACTTCACCCAGACCGAGCGCCTGGAGATCATCGGCCTGCCGATCGTCGCCAAGGAGGACGTCCACGCGGTGCTCCCCGTGGTGCTCTTCACCCAGCCCGACGACGTCCAGAGCGCCGAGGAATGGCCGATGACGGTCATCGACGACAGCCACTTCCGCATGATCCACGGCGCCG
Organism: Kitasatospora sp. NPDC057223; assembly: GCF_042669755.1. Classification (NCBI taxonomy): domain Bacteria; kingdom Bacillati; phylum Actinomycetota; class Actinomycetes; order Kitasatosporales; family Streptomycetaceae; genus Kitasatospora; species Kitasatospora sp. NPDC057223. Next base: position 9,073 of record NZ_JBHUWW010000058.1, read on the forward strand.
AGAAGAAGCCGGGCCTCATCCCCGGCTCCGACCGCGACTCCATGCTCCTGGCCTCCGACGAGGGCGTCACCTGGCTCTACTGGGACGACTCCGCCAAGGAATGGGTCCGCAAGCTCATCGGCACCGGCGAGCTCACCCAGTTCGAGCAGACCGGCTTCCGCGGCAGCGGCGACCTCAACGCCGGCCGCATCGGCGACGACCCGATGGCCTACGTCGCCGCGATCGAGCCCTTCCACGGCAACACCGTCGCCGTCTACACCAAGGCCGCCGACGGCCCCGCCGGCGAGGTCGAGTGGAAGCGCACCCTGCTCGACGTCTACGGCGACCCCAACGAGAACGGCGAGGGCCCCGGACACCAGATCGTCTGCGCCGACTTCGACGGCGACGGCGAGGACGAGTTCCTGGTCGCACTGCGCGGACCGTGGCCGTGGCAGGGCGTCATGTACTACAAGGCGATCGACCTGGAGAACGGCGTCTGGGCCAAGTGGCGCGTCTCCGACGAGTCCGTCGCACGCATCGCCACCGCCGACTTCAACGGCGACGGCCGGCTCGACTTCGCCACCATCGCCTACTCCGTCCAGAACTACTACGTGGCCAAGGACGCCAAGCTCATGCTCTACCGCAACGAGATCGAGCAGCAGTAGCCGGCCCCCCGGGGCGGCCGTCCAGGACGGCCGCCCCACCCCGCCCCACCCCGCCCCACCCCGCCCCGCACTGCCCCAGCCCCCGCCCCGCCCCAGCCCCCGCGCCCGCGCCCGCGACGATCCCGGAAAGCAGCCCCGCCATGTCCTCGACGCCCTCCGCCACCCCCCGCGCCGCCGCCGGCGCCACGTCCGCCGCCCTGCCCAAACTGCCCTCACTGACCGGACTGCGGTTCTTCGCGGCCCTGGCGGTCTTCTTCTTCCACTCGACCCTGATGAACTCCCCGATCCCGCCCAACGCCCCCATCAACCCCTTCGCCGACAAGGGCCTGGCGAGCTTCCTGGAGACCGCCTTCAGCAAGTCCGGCTACCTCGGAGTGTCCTTCTTCTTCGTCCTCAGCGGATTCGTCCTCGCCTGGGCCTCACGCCCCGGCGAGCGGGTCACCGCCTTCTGGCGCCGCCGGATGCTCAAGATCTTCCCCAACCACCTGGTCGTCTTCGCCGCCTCGATGATCCTGTTCGCCGGCGCCGCCGTCACCGGCGCCGCCCAGTGGCTGCCGAACATGCTGCTCATCCACACCTTCTTCCCGCAGCCGGACGTCAACCTCAGCGCCAACCCCCCGAGCTGGTCCCTCGGCAGCGAACTGCTCTTCTACATCCTCTTCCCGCTGCTCATCATCCCGATCCGCAAGATCGCCGGTAAGGCACTGTGGGCCTGGTCCGCCGTCATGGTCGCCGGCATGGTCGCCGTCCAGCTCGTCTCCACCTACCTGGTCCCCGCCACCCCGAAGTCCGCCATCACCCCCGTCTCCGACCTGCAGTTCTGGTTCGGCTACCTCTTCCCGCCCGGCCGCGTCTTCGAGTTCGCCCTCGGCATCCTGCTCGCCCGCATCGTGATGAGCGGCAACTGGCCGCGCCGGATAGGCATCGGCGTCTCCTTCGCGCTGACCGCCGTCGGCTACGGCGTCGCCCTCCTGGTCCCCTTCCAGTACAGCTTCGTCGTCGCCATGATCATCCCCGTCAGCGCCCTGATCTGCTCCGTCGCCGCCGCCGACGTCGACGGCCGCCGCACCCGGCTGCGCGGGCCCGTCATGCAGCTGCTCGGCGAGATCTCCTTCGGCTTCTACCTCGTCCAGGGCGTCACGATCTTCTACCTGCGCTCCCTGCTCGGCGCGCACACCTACAGCGTCCCGGTCGCCGTCCTCGTCGTCATCGGCTTCCTCACCGCGTCCCTGCTGGGCGGCTGGCTCCTGTTCCGCTTCGTCGAGATGCCGGCCATGCGCCGCTGGAGCCGCAGCCGCAGGCCCGCCGCGGCCGCCACCACCGCCGCACTGCCCGCCCAGGGCACCGACGAGGCCGCCCGCCCCGTCGCCGCCGCAAGCCGCACCTGACCTGCCACCGACCGCACCTGACGACCCGCCCCCCGCCCCGTACCCGCCCCCCGCCCAGGAAGACGCCGACCATGCCGACCGTCCACGCAGCAGGAACAGACGTCCACTACCGGACCGAAGGCACCGGCCCCGGCCTGCTCCTCGTCCACGGCTCCACCGCCGACTCCGAGGCCAACTTCGCCGCCCTGCGCCCCCGCTTCACCCCGCGGCACACCGTCATCACCCCCGACTACGCCGGCAGCGGCCTCACCGCACTGCCCGAGGGACCACTGACCCTCGACCACCTGGTGACCCAGGTCGCCGCCGCCGCCCGCGCCGCGGGAGCAGACCGCTCCGCTCCCGTCGACGTGGTCGGCGTGTCCCTCGGCGCCGTCGTCGCCGCCGCCCTGGCCGCCCGCCACCCGCACCTCGTGCGCCGCCTCGTCCTGGTCGGCGGCTGGGCCCGCAACGACGACCCCCGCCAGGAAGCACTCCTGGGGCTCTGGCGCCGCCTCGCCGACCTCGACACCGAGGCCTACCAGCAGTTCATCACCCTGCTCGCCGTCTCCCCGGCCGGCCTCGCCGGCCTGGACCGCGCCGCCCTCGCCCAGGCCGCCTCCGCCGCCGTGCCCTCCGAGGGAGCCCGCCGCCAGATCGACCTCGACCTCACCGTCGACATCCGGGACCTCCTGCCCGCCATCCACACCCCGACCCTGGTCGTCGGCGCCACCCAGGACCAGGTCATCCCCGCCGGGCACTCCCGCGAACTCCACCGCGCCATCCACGGCAGCCGCTACGCGGAGATCGACAGCGGCCACAACATCCCCTACGAGCGGCCCGCCGAACTCACCGCGCTCATCACCGACTTCCTGCGCTGACGCAACCGCCCCGACCACAAGTGGCCCCTCCCCGGAAGAACGGGGGAGGGGCCACACGTGCTCGGGGCGACCGGGGAGCGGACCGGAAGGTCACACCACCGCCGTCGCGAGAGCATCACTGCGCTCGGCCAGGCCGAAAGCCTGCGCCAGCAACTCGTGCGAACGCAGCCGGTCCTCGGGATCGTGCGTCAGGGTGTTCACGACGATCTCCCCGACCCCGTGCTCCACGGCCAGACGGGTCAGCGCGTCACGCACCCGCTCCGGCGTCCCCACCACCAGGGCCCGGCGGTTGACCGCCGCCCGCTCCGCCTCCGCCCCCGTCCACCGGTGACGGCGCGCCGTGGCCGGCGAAGGCAGCGGCAGATCCTGCCCCAGGTCCTTGCGGCTGCGCCACAGCAACAGCCCCTGCGCCAGCTCCTCGGCCTTGGCATCGGTGTCGGCGGTCACCACGCGCACGGCGAGCACCCCCTCGGCCGCCGCCCGCGCCCCCGAGGCGGCGTACTCCCGCCGGTAGTCCTCCAGCGCCGCCCGCCCGGGAGCGGGGGCGAGGAAGTGCGCGAAGGCGAACGACGTCCCCAGCCGCCCGGCCAGCGCCGCCGAACTGCCCCCCGCCCCGAGCAGCCACATCTTCGGCCCGGCCGGCCGCGCACCCTCGGCGCCGGCGCCCGGCGCGAACAGCCCCAGCAGCCGCCGCAGTTCGTCGAGCTGCTGGGGGAAGCGGTGCGCCGGGCCGCCCGCCCGCCCGATACCGAGATCGACCCGGCCCGGATACACCGACGCCAGCACGGTGAACACCTCGGCCACCTTCAGCGGCTCGTAGCGGGGCAGCAGCACCCCGCCGGTCCCCACCCGCAGATGGCGGGTACGGGCGAGCAGAGCCCCCGCCAGGATCTCCGGCGCGGTTCCCGCGAAGCCCGGCGAGTTGTGGTGCTCGGCCACCCAGTAGCGGGTGAAGCCCAGGCGGTCGGCGGCCTCGGCCAGGCCGACGGAGGCACGCAGGGCCTCCGCGGGGGAGAAGTCCTCGCCGACCGGTGTCTGGTCGAGGACGGACAGGCGAATCGACATGGCAGATCCCTCAGTTCCTCTGGTCGGAGCCGGCCGCGGCCATCGTGGCGGGAACGATCCGGAAATCCCGCTGGAAGACGAGATTGTGCAGGTCGGCGGTGATGATCGCGCGCAGGGTGGGGAGTTCGGCCTTCGCCTGCGCCGGACTGAAGACGTTCAGCGGCCACTCGCCGACCGTGGCCCCCCGCAGGTGGGGGTGGTGGAAGTTGCGCCCGTAGTGCGCCGCCAGGGTGATCGGCTCGATGCCCTCGGAGCGCTGCTCCGGCCAGGACAGCGTCCACAGCGCGGCCACCCCGCCGTCCGGCGTGCGCTGCACCCCCGTCCCCTCGGCCTTCCCCGTCCCGTTCAACAGGTGGGTGTTCACCTCCTCCAGCGCCTGCAGCGCGTAGGGGGCGAGCAGGACCACCGCCGAGAGGAACAGGTTCTCCTTCCCCCGGCGGCTCGTCACCTCACCGTGCGAACCGTCCCGCAGGTCACCGAAATGCCGCAGCAGCGCGGTGACATGGGGGAGGGCGGCAGTGCCGGCGCTGGCGGTCGTGGTGGCGCTCTCGGGGCCGCTGTTCATGGGTTTCTCCTTCTGGGACGGCTGCCGGTATGGCGGCACGGACAAGGTCAACTGGCGCTACTGCTACTGCTACTGCGGTTGTTGCTGCGGCTCGGGCCCGGCGCGAGCAGCCGCAGCCGCAGAGCCGCCCCCAGCCACTGCCGCAACTGCCCCTGGGGCATCAGGAAAGCCGCGTGGAGCATCTGCGGGAACTCCTGGAACACCACCTCGTTCCCCGCCGCCCGCAGCCGCCGCGCGAAGTCACGGACGTCGTCCGCCACCGGATCCAGCGCCCCGACGCCCAGGATCGCGGGCGCCAGCGCACCGAGGTCCTCGACCTCGAACGGCGTACTGGGGTAGCCGCCGGCGCCGTCCGTCCCGCGGAAGTCCTCCCACGCCGCGACCAGCGACTCCTGCGTCGGGAAGTTGTTCAGGTACCGCGTGTACGACGGGGCACGGCACTCGGGATCCAGCGGCGGATACGCCAGCACCTGCGCACTGAGCGCCTGCCCCCGGTCACGCCGCACCAGGGCCGCCAGCGCCGCGAGCGTCCCCCCGGCACTGTCGCCGCCCACCGCCACCGGCGGCAGGCCCTCCTCCTCGGCCCGCTCCTGGGCCCAGTCCAGCACCGCCAGGACGTCCTGGAGCGCGGCGGGGTGCCGGTGCTCCGGCGACAGCCGGTAGTCGACGCTGACCACGGTGCACGCCGCCTGCACGGCGAGGTCCGCGCACGCCCGGTGCCAGCCCTCCGCCGAACCGCTGCGCCAGCTCCCGCCGTGCGCCCAGACCAGCCAGCCGCGGTGCCCGGCGGCGGGGCGCAGGATCCGCACCGGCACCGGCTGCTCCGCGCCCGGCACGAAGGCCGATTTCCACACGATCTGTCCGGGGGTGCCAATGGCCGAACCCGCCATGATCCTTCTCCGTTTCGCAGACCTGTCGGGAAGAGAGTCCGTGCTCGTACGACGGCGGCCGGCCCCGGTGCGCACTCCCGCACCGCGGCCCCTGGCAGCGGCCCGCCGCGCGGTACCCGCCAGGTGGCGGGTACCGCGCCCGGGGCCCGGCCCGGGGAAGCCGGGAGCTCCACCCTCCCGGCGCCCCGCAGGGGCAGCAACACCGACCTGGCCAGGTGGGAGCCGTCTGGTACCGGGTGGGTCAGGGGGTGGGGGTTTTGCGGGTGTGGAGGAAGAGGGCGGTGGTGAGGGTGCCGGCGAGGACGAGGGCGGTGTTGACGAGGACGGCGAGGCCGACGCCGTCGAGGACGGTGGTGTGGGTGGTGTGGGTGCCGATCTGGGTGGTGGCGATGGCGCTCATGATGGGGGTGCCCATGGTGATGCCGATCTGCTGGGTCATGGTGGCGAGTCCGGTGGCCATGCCCTGTTCGTGGTCGGGCAGGCCGGAGGTGGCGGTGACCATGAAGCCGACGATGACGAGCATGTTGCCGATGCCGCCGAGGAAGGTGGCGGTGAGCAGGAGCCACATGGAGGTGCGGGTGTCGCCGAGGGTGAAGAGTGCGCCGGTGGCGGCGGCTTGGAGGAGGCCGCCGGTGATGAGGGTGGCTTTGGTGCCGATGCGGGCGATGACCTTGGCGGCGAGGGAGCCGCCGATGACGGTGCCGATGCCGAGGACTCCGAAGGAGAGGCCGGCGGCGAGGGGGGAGAAGTCGAGGACTTCCTGGAGGTAGAGGGTCATCAGGAAGACGAGGGATGTTTCGGTGAGGAAGGCGATGAGGCCGGCGAGGTTGCCCCAGATGACGGTGGGGCGCTTGAGGATGGTGACGGGGACGAGGGGGGAGGGGGCCTTGCTCTCGACGAGGTAGAAGGCGATGAGGAGCAGGAGGCCGGCGGCGAGGGAGATGAGGGCGGTGGTGTCGCTCCAGCCGTTCTCGCCGGCGCGGGTGAGGCCGAAGACGAGGGCGAGCAGGCCGAGGGTGACGGTGAGGGCGCCGGGGATGTCGAGCTTGGGGCGCTGGTCGGGGCGGGATTCCTTGATGACGCCGGGGGCGATGACCAGGACGGCGAGGGCGACGGGGACGTTGATGAAGAAGGACCAGCGCCAGGAGAGGAGGTCGGTGAGGACGCCGCCGAGGATGGCGCCGGTGGTGAAGCCGGCGGACATGAGGGCGCCGTTGAGGCCGAGGGCCTTGTCGCGCAGGGGTCCTTCGGGGAAGGAGGTGGTGAGCAGGGACAGGCCGGCGGGGGTGACGGCGGCGGTGGCCAGGCCCTGGGCGATGCGGGCGGCGATCAGCATGCCCGGGGAGGTGGCGAGGCCTCCGACGAGGGAGGAGATGCCGAGCAGGGCAAGGCCGACGAGGAACAGGCGCCGGCGTCCGAAGAGGTCGGCGACGCGGCCGAAGAACAGGGTGAACCCGGCGGCGCACAGGGCGAACGACGTCGCGATCCACTGCAGGTTGGACAGGGAGAACCCGAGGCCCTTGCCGATCACCGGCAGGGCGACGTTCAGGATCGAGAAGTCCACCGCCAGCATGAACTGCGCGACCAGCAGGACCACCAGCAGCAGCCGCAGACGGCCCGTCATCCGTACCGGTGGCGACCCCGCCTCCCGCACCCCGCCCGAAACCGCCGCCTCATCAACTACCGACATCACACACTCCTCATCCATCGCGGTGCTTACGGAGAAGAGCCTGCCGCCGCCGGCGCGGCCTACCCAGACCTCTGGTGTGAGTACCCAGCCCACGACTGGTCGCCCGGAGACTAGTCATCACAGGGATACCTTTGAACACCCCGCCCGCGCGCGGCGCGGGGCACACTGAGAACCATGGACACACCATCCGTGCTGGGAGACTTCCTGCGCAGCCGACGAGCCCGACTCCAACCGGAGGACGTGGGCCTGCAGGCCTACGGGGCCCGCAGACGCGTCCCGGGACTACGACGGGAGGAACTCGCACAACTGGCCGGCGTCAGCGTCACCCACTACACCCGCCTCGAACAGGGCCAGAGCACCAACGCCTCCGACGCCGTCCTCGACGCGATCGCCCGCGCACTGCGCCTGAACACCGACGAGACCGCGCACCTGCGCGACCTGGCCCGCCCCGCGGCCCCCGCCCGCCCCGCCCCGCTGCGACCGGACTACGCCCGCCCCGCCGCCGCCCAGCTCATCGCCGCCATGACCGACGTGCCCGCCGTCATCCTCGACCGCCGCAACGACGTCCTGGCCTGGAACCCGCTGGGCCACGCACTCCTCGCCGGCCACATCGACTTCACCGCCCCCCAGTCGCCGTCGGAGCGCCCCAACCTCACCCGCATGCTCTTCCTCGACGAGCACACCCGCGAACTCCACACCGCCTGGGAGGACGAGGCCAAGACGTCCGTCGCGGCGCTGCGCCTCACCGCCGGCCGCCACCCCGACGACCGCCGCCTCGCCGAGCTGATCGGCCAGCTCGCGATGAAGAGCGACGAGTTCGCCGGGATGTGGTCACGCCACCCGGTCCGCAGCTGCACCTTCGGCACCAAGCTGCTGCACCACCCCTTCGTGGGACCACTGGAGCTGTCCTTCGAGAGCATGCAGCTGGCGGACGACTCCGGGCAGCGGATGCTCGCCTACAGCGCGCCGGCCGGATCGGCCTCCGAGGCCGGACTCCAGCTCCTGGCCGGAGCCCTGCTGAACCACCCGCCGCACGCCGCCCGGCCCGCCGCCGCCCGCGGACACCTCGCCGGCGAGAAGCCGCGCGACAACTAGACCCCGCACCACCCGCAGACCCCCGGGAACGGGACGGACGGCCCTCGGCCGCCCGTCCCGTTCCTGCTGTCCCGCCCCCGCCGCACCCCCGCCGCATCCCCTGGCGCCCCGCCGCACCCCCGCCGTGTCCGAGCCGGCGGCCCGCCGCGAGAAAGCGCCCCTTTCCGGCAGACCGGATACACCTCTGCCAAGTTGCCACGGTCGCAGCGGGTGACCGCCCCGCAGACGGAAAACCCCCGCCCGCTCCCCTAACGTCGGCGCAGGGCCGCAGCCGCGCGAGGCGCGACGCGCCCCAGGGGAACCGTCCCTCACAAGGAGCGATGATCCATGCCGGAACACCACCCTGCCTTCTGCGTCCTCCTCGGGCCCGACTACGCGGGCAAGTCCTCGGCGATCTCCCTGCTGCGCGACACCGTGCCGTGGCGGACCCTCTCCGTCGACGACACCCACCTCGCACCGGAGCACACGCTGCTCACCCGCCTGCGCCGGGACGTGGTCCGCGAGGTCGCCGAACGGCCCGGCGCGTGGTCACCCGACTTCCTCGCCACGATGCTGCAGACCGCCGCCGTGCACCTGCGCGACCGGCTCTGCGCCGACCCGCACACCCCCGCCGTCGTCGACTCGTACTACTACAAGCTCCTCGCCAAGGGCCGGCTGGCCGGCGCCGACGACCACGCCGGCTTCGCCTGGTGGCGCACCTTCCCCCAGCCGCGCCGGGTCATCTACCTCGACGTGCGCCCCGCCACCGCCTGGCGCCGCAGCCACGACGGCCGCGACCTCAACCGCCTGGAGTACTACGGCCCCCAGCCGACCGCGGACGGCTTCACCCGCTACCAGAGCGATCTCGCGAAGACGATGCACGACGAGATCGCCCACCTCCCGGTGACGGTGATCGGCGAACACGGCGACCCCGCGCAGACCGCGGAGGCCATACGAAAGGTACTCGCGCATGAACTCGGCTGAAGCCTGGACGGACCCCGAGCGCCTGCACCGCTACCGCGAAAGGGTCTTCCACGAACGCGCCCGCCTGCGCGCCGCCCTGGCCGACGTCCGGGGGCACCGCCAACGCGTCCTGACGGACCTGCTGGAGTTCAACGCCGGCACCCACTACGGCCGCGAGCACGGCTTCGCCGCCGTCCGCACCCTGGACGACTTCCGCAAGGCCGTACCGATCCAGGACTACACCGCCCTGGGGCCGTGGATCGAACGGGCCGCCGCCGGCGAGCACAACGTCCTGACCGCCGACCAGCCCGCCGTGTACTTCACCAGCAGCGGCACCACCGGCACCCACAAGAAGATCCCCGTCACCCCGCGCTTCATGCACACCACGTTCTTCCCCTTCTACTACGCGGCGTGGGCCCCCCTGATCGAGCACTTCCCGGACGTCCTCGACCGCCCGGACGCCGTCCTCAACCTCAAGCACGACCCCCTGACGGCCCCGCCCACCACCGCCTCCGGCCGCCCCCACGTCGGCGCCAGCCAGGTCGACTTCGGGACGAGGTTCGGCGAACCGCTCTCCGCGGAGCCCGGCACCGGCGCCCCCTGGGCGGCCCTGCCCGTCCACGTCGACGCCGGCGCGCACCTGGAGAAGATGTACCTGCGGCTGCGCCTGGCGGTGGAGAGCGACGTGCGCTGCGTGATCGGCATCAACCCCGCCATGATCGCCGCGCTGCCGCACCAGCTGAACCTGTGGTGGCCCCGGATCCTCAAGGAGATCGCCGACGGCACCCTCGGCGGCCTGCCGCACGGCGCCCCCAACCCGCGGCGCGCCGCCGAACTGGAGCGGATCGCCGACCGCCACGCCACCGTGCGCCCCGCCCACATCTGGCCGCACATGCGCGCCCTGTTCTGCTGGACCACCGGACTCGCCTCCCTCTACCTGCCCCGGCTGCGCGAGGAGTTCGGCCCGGACGTGGCCCTCCTGCCCGCACCGGTCGCCGCCTCCGAAGGGCCGGTCGGGGTGGCACTCGACCGGCACCCCAGCGCCGGGAGCCTGGTCGTCACCGCCGCCGTCCACGAGTTCGCCGACGCCGAGGACGACCTCACCCCCGACACCGAGACCCTGCTGGCCGAGGAACTCGAAACCGGCCGCGACTACCACGTGGTCTTCAGCCACGTCGGCGGCCTCTACCGGTACGCCGTCGGCGACGTGGTCCGCGTCGTCGACCACGCCGGCGGCGCGCCCCGCGTCGAGTACACCGGCCGCGCCACCCGCTCCGACGCGGCCGGCGAGCGGCTGCGCGACGCCCAGGTGACCCGCGCCCTGGCCGTCGCCCTGGGCCGCACCGGCCTCGAACTGCGCAACGTCGCCTGCCGGGTGCGGCCCGCCGTGCCCGGCGCCGTGCCCGGCTACGAGTTCGCCATCTCCCCCCGCACCCCCTGGAACGAGGACGGGAGCCGCCGCTTCCTCCACCTCCTCGACGCGCAACTGCGCACCGAGTCCGCCGGCTACCGCACCGCCCGCGCCGGCGGCCGGCTCGCACCCCCCACCCTCCTGCGCCTGGCCCCCGAGGCCTTCGTCGAGGACTGGCAGCGGACCGTCGCCTCCGGTGTCCGGCCCACCCAGGTCAAGGACCGGCTGTTCCGGCAGGACGACGGCCAGTGGGCACGACTGACCGACGGGCACCACTGACCGGCGGCCACCACCGACCGACCGGCACCACCGACCGACGGGCACCACCGACCGACGGGCACCACTCACCGGCCGCACGGCCCAGGAAGGACACCCCTATGACCGCCTCACTCGACGCCGTCGAACGCACCGCCCTGCTCACCGCAGCCCTGCGGGCCGCCGAGACCCGGCGCCCCGACCGGCTCTACGAGGACCCCTACGCCGACGCACTGGCCGGCGACATCGGCCCCGAACTCCTCGCCCAGGTACGGGCCGCCACCTTCCCCGCCGACGGCGAGCGCACCCTGCCCAGCACCCCCGACTACAACGCCATCCGCACCAGGTTCTTCGACGACTACCTGAAGGACGCGGCCGCCGACCCCGCCACCACCCAGATCGTCCTCGCCCCCGCCGGCATGGACTCGCGCGCCTACCGCACCGACTGGCCCGCGCGCGTACGCTGGTTCGAGGTCGACCGCCCCGCCGTCCTCGCCTACAAGCAGGAACGCCTGGGCGCCGTCCCGGCCCGCACCGACCACCGCAAGGTCGCCGTCGACCTGACCTCACCCGACTGGGAACAGGACCTCCAGGACGCCGGCTACGACCCGTCGGTGCCCTCCACCTGGCTGCTCGAAGGACTGCTCTACTACATCCCCGAAGCCGACACCCACCGCATCCTCCAGCGGGTCGCCGCGATCTCCGCCCCCGGCAGCCGGATAGCCGCCGACATCGTCAACGCCGACGCCCTGACCCTCGCCCACATGCGCGGACTGCTGGACGTGTTCGAGAGCTGGGGCTGCCCCTGGCTGTTCGGCACCAACGAACCGGAAGCCCTCTTCGAGCGCTACGGCTACACCGCGCAGGCCCTGCAGCCCGGCGAGGACGGAGCCGACTTCGGCCGCTGGCCCGACCCCGTGCCGCCGCGCTCCGTCCAGGGCGTGCGCCGGGTGTTCTTCGTCCACGGCAGGCGGCGCTGACATGCCGGTGGCCGTCATCGCGGGAGGCAGCATCGCCGGCCTGGCCGCCGCCCTGGCCCTGAACGGCATCGGCTACCGCGTCCACGTCGTCGAACGCGGTGACGAGCCGCCACCGCGCCGGGCCGGCGAAGGCGCCCCGGACCGCCCCCGCCCCACCGCGCCGCAGGCCCTGCACTCGCACACCCTCACCTCGCTGGGCCTGCGCGTCCTGCGCGAACGCGCCCCCCGGGTCCTGGCCGCGGCCCGGGACGCCGGCGCCCACCTGCTCGACCTCACCCTGGCCATGCCCCCCGGCGCCACCGACGCGGCCCGCGAACCCGGCGACGACGAACTGGCCGCCCTCGGCTGCCGCCGCCCCACCCTCGAACGCGCCCTCCACGACACCGTACGCAACCTGCCCGGCGTCACCCTCCACCACCGCACGACCGTCGCCGCCCTGGAACTCGACGGCCCGCGACGGGCGGTGCGCGCCGTGCGCACCACCGCCGGCGAGCGGCTGCCGGCCGACATCGTCGTGGACGCCACCGGCCGCACCGCCGCACACCGCGCCTGGCTGCGCGACGCGGGAACACCCCCGCCCGGGGACCGCAGCGAGCCGTCCGGCCTGCGCGGCCACACCCGCGTCTACCGGCTCCTGTCCGCCACCGCCCCCGGCCCCCTCAACCGCGGCAACGCCGCCGGCGACATCTGGGACCACTACGCGGGCGTCCTGCACCCGGGCGACGGCGACACCTTCTCCATCGCCCTGGCCACCCTGCCCGGCGACCACGACCTGACCGCACTGCGCACCGCGGCCGGCTTCACCGCCGCGGCCCGCGCCACCCCGGGCCTGGACCCCTGGCTGGCGGACGGCGTCAGCGAACCCCTCTCCCCGGTCCGCGCCATCACCGCACCGCCCAACACCCTGCGCGGCGCCGCCCTGGCACCCCGGCCCCCCGTCACCGGGCTGTACCCGCTGGGCGACGCGGCCTGCACCACCAACCCCCTCTTCGGACGCGGCATGTCCCTCGCCCTGGAACACGCCTTCCGCCTCGCCGACCTGCTGGCCGCACACCCCCGGCCCGGCGAGGACGCCGCCCACGACGCGGCCCGGCTCACCGCGACACTCTTCCTGCCCTGGTACGAACACTCGGCCGCCGCCGACCGGGCCCGCATCGCCCGCTGGCGGGCCGCCGCCGACGGCGCCGCACCCCCGCCCGGGCCGCCCCCGGCCGGCCCGCCCGGCCCCGCCGCCGTGGCCGCGGCCGCCGCCACCGACGGAGTCGTCTGGCGCGCCCTGACCCGCACGCTGATGACCCTGGCCACCCCCGCACAGGCCCTGGGGGACGACAAGATCCTCGCCAGGATCCGCCAGGCACCCCCCCCCCCCCCCCGCCCGCAGGCCCCGCCGCGCGCCGAACTCGTCCGCCTCGTCACCGAGGCAGCCGGAGCCCGCCCGTGAGCGCCCGCCCGCCCGCGCCGGCCCGCCCGGACACCGCCGCCCCCCGCACCCGCCGCGTCCTGCTCGCCCCCATCACCGTCACCCCGTCCAAACCACTCACGCCCAGCCACCTCAAAGGGCTGCTGTGGACCGACGTCATGTACCGGGCCACCCAGCCGCTGGCCCACGTCACCTACCGCTACAGCCACACCACCTACCACCCCACCGAGCAGACCCTGGGATTCTGGGAGTACCTCGACCGCACCCAGGGCGACACCGACTACGCCGACCTCAGCGAGGAACAGATCGGCGCCCACTACGTCGCCTTCCGCGCCGAGACCGACCGCCCCCCGGCCCACCACCTGCAGCCCTACCACGACGCCGTGGAGCAGGGCTGGGTCCACCCGGCCTCGGCCCGGATCCTGCGCCTGTGGGCCGGGCACTACCGCAGCCTCGGCCTGCACGACCCCGGCCTCCAGGCCCACCAGCCCCCCGGCCTCGCCCTCGACGAGGCGTTCGCCACCCTGCGCGCCCACGGCATGTGCCTGGACCAGCGCCCCTTCGGCGGCCCCGTCCACCTCGACCTCACCCGCCACGGCCTGCCCCTGCGCCAGATCGTCACCCGCGACGGACGGCCCAACTACCTCGCCTGCGCACTGCGCGAACTCATACCCCTCGCCCGCGACTTCGACGAGATAGTCCTGCTCTACGACCCCGAACTGGACCCCGACTACCAACTGCTGGAACGCGTCCTGACCGCCCTCGGCCCCACCGTCCGCCGCATCCCCGTCGGCCGCGTGCCCATCGACGGCCGCATCCGCTCCGCCCGCCACGGCGGCGACCCCGGGCACCACGCCGCCGCGCTGCTCACCGCCGCCCACGCCGACCACGACGCCGACGCCGTACGCCTGGGCATGCGCCTCTACTTCATCGCCGTCCTGGGCCCCGGGCAGCAGCAGTCCTTCCGCCCCGACCTGCTGCGCCAGTGCCTGGGCCGCGCCCAGCGGCTGCTGGCCGCCGCGGCCCCCGCCGATCCCGCGCACCTGGCCGGCCTCCTCGGCGGGCACCGCCGCGACCACACCTACGTCGACCCGTACCGGCTCACCTCCGCCCTGCTCGGCAAGCGCCGCGCCGCACCCGCCCGCGACCTCCTCACGGAGGTGTTCGTATGAGCCCGAGCCCGAGCCCGAGCCCGAGCCTGAGCCTGAGCCCCGCCCAGGACCGGCTGCGCCACGCCGCGGCGAGCCGGGTCCGCCGCGCCCGCCCGGACCTCGCCGGCCGCTACGACCTGGACACCACCGAGGGCCTGTTCGAGGCCCAGCAGGCCGTCGCCGCCGGGGCGGGGGAGGAGGGCACCCTGGCCGCTGTTGTGGTGCGCCACGTCGACCTCGCCGCCTGGGCCCGCTCCACCTGCGAGTTCGCCCTCGCCCTGGACCCGGCCCTGGCACGGCCCTGGCGCCGCTCCTTCACCCGCACGGTGTTCCTCGCGGGCAACCCGGACAACCTGCGCGAGCGCTTCCCGTTCGCCCACACCGGCGCCGGCGCCGCCTGGACACCGCCGGGACCGGACAAGGACACCGCCGCCCTGCGCAGGCTCCTGAAGACCTTCGACGGGCCGGCCGGGCCGCCCGCCCGGCCCGCCACCGACATCCTCATCCCCGCCGGCCCCGCCACCGCCGGCCCCGCCACCGCCGGACCCGGTCCCGCCGGTGTCGGGTCCGCCGGCCCCGCCACCGCCGGACCCGACACCGGCGTCAGGGCCTCCCGCCACCGCGACCTCTACCTCGCCACCGCGGGGTGCACCCTCTCCGAAGCCCTGGTGCACCTCAACCACATCCTGGTCGAGGCGGTCCTGGACGGGCTGATCGCCCCGGGGGAGCGGCTGACCCTGCGCCAGATCCCCCGGCTCACCGGCATCGAAGCGCCGTTCGCCGCCCTGCGCGTCGTCGCGGAACCCCACCGCCGCGGCCGGCTCAAGGCCGCCGCCGCCCTCACCGAGGAGATCCCCCCTTGCCCGCAATGAGCGCACCGGCCGCCACCGCCGAGCCCGCCGCCCTCCCGGAGCCCGCCGCCGGAACCGCCGCCGGGCCCGCCGCCGGGACCATCCGGCTCGGCTACCACGGCTCGCCCGAGGTCGCCCACCGCATCACCGCCCTCGCCGGCCTCCCCGAGGCCACCGTCACACTCCACCAGTACGACATCACCGACCCCTTCCGCGGCCTGCGCGAGGGGGACCTCGACCTCATCATCGTCAAGTTCTCCCTCCGCGAGCCCGACCTCGCCGTCAGCCGGGTCCTCACCCACGACGCCCGCGCGGTCGTCGTCGGCGCCCGCCACCCGCTGGCCGACCGCACCTCCGTCTCCGTCGAGGAACTCGCCGACCACGACGCGTTCCACCGCCCCGGCAACCTCCCCGCCTACGTCTGGGACGAGGTCGTCCCGCCCCGCACCCCCGCCGGCCGGCCGATCCGGCGCCGCCACCGCGTCACCGACATCGCCCGCATGATGGCCCTGGTGGCCGAGGACGGCGCCGTGCACCTCTCCCTGGTCTCCCTCGCCGACGTCGCACCGCCCGCCGTGCGGATCGTCCCCGTCCACGACCTGCCGCCCGCCCCCGTCGCCCTCGCCTGGCACCGCGCGACCGGACTGCCCGCCCACGTCGCCCGCTACGTCACGGCGGCCGAACAGGCGGCCTCCCGGTGACCGCACCGACCAGAACCCCCGTCGTCCTGCTGCACGCCCTCTCCCTGCACGCCTCGATGTGGGACCACCACACCCAGGCCCTGCGGGCCCGCGGACACCAGGTCATCCCCTTCGACCAGCGCGGATTCGGCACCGCACCCCTCGGCACCGCGCAGCCCTCCCTCGACGTCGTGGCGGACGACCTCGCACAGCTCCTCGACGACCGCGGCATCGACCGCGCCGTCCTCGCGGGCTCCTCCATGGGCGGCTACGCCGCCATGGCCTTCCTCGCCCGCCACCCCGGCCGCACCGCCGCCCTCGCCCTGCTCTCCGCCCGGGCCACCGCGGACACCCCCGAAGCCCGCGCCCAGCGCCTGCAGTTCGCCGCCCTCGTCGAGGACGCGCCCGCCCGCGCGACGATCATCGACCGGACCACCCCGCTGCTGGTCGGCGCGACCACCCGCGCCCGCCACCCCGAGATCGTCGCCCGGCTGCTCGCCGACGCCCGCGCCGCGGACCCGAAGGCGCTCGCCTGGGCACAGCGGGCCATCGCCGCCCGCCCCGACGCCACCGCCACGCTGCGCGCCACCGACGTGCCCGCCGTGGTCATCGCCGGCGACCAGGACGTCCTGGTCGGCTTCGAGGAGTCCCGGCAGACCGCCGAGGCACTGCCCCAGGGCCGCCTGGTCAGCATCCCGGGCGCCGGACACCTGCAACCGCTGGAGGCCCCGGCCGCCGTGGCCGACGCGCTGCACGGCCTCCTCGACCGGATCGGAGACACACCGTGCTGACCGAGGACCACCGGGCCTGGGGCCACACCGCCTCGACAGGCCTGGGCTTCACCCACCACGCCATCGTCGACACGCACTTCCGCGCCTGCCGCGACCCCTACCTCGACCTGCTCCGCCAGGCGGGACTCCAGCCCGGCTGGCACGTCCTGGACGCCGGCTGCGGCCCCGGAGACTTCCTCGCGGCCATCGCCGGCCACCTCGGCCCCCGGGGCCGGATCACCGCCCTCGACCTCGCCCCGGAGAACGCCGCCCTCGCCGCCGAACGCGTCGGCGCCGCACCGCCCGGCTGCCCCGTGGACGTCCGCCAGGGCTCCGTACTGGACCTGCCCCACCCCGACGACACCTTCGACGCCGTCTGGTGCTCCAACACCGTCCAGTACCTCGACGACACCCAGCTCGACCGCTTCCTGGCGGAGGCGGTCCGCGTCACCCGCCCCGGCGGCCTCATCGCCGTCAAGGACCTCGACGCCCACCTCATCACCGTCCGCCCCGGCGACCCCTACCTCTTCCAGGACTTCTTCCGGGCCGCCGCCCGCACCCCGGGCTACGCCCGCCAACTGCTCCGCTCACGCGACCTCTACCGGCGGATGAGGCGCGCCGGGCTCACCGACGTCCGCCAGCGGACCGTCCTGATCGAACACCACGCCCCGCTGTCACCCGACGCCCGGGACTTCTACACCGAGGCCTGCGACCGGCTCGCCCGGCAGGCGGCGGAACTCGGCCTCAGCGAGGAGTGGCAGCGCTTCCGCCACGACAAGGACAGCCCCGACCACCCCCTCAACCACCCCGACGGCTACATCAGCGAGGGCAACGTCCTGGCGCTCGCCACCGTGCCGCCCGCCCCCTGACCCGCGCAGCCCGCACCCGCACCCGCACCCGCACCCGCTGACCCGCGCAGCCCGCACCCCCTGACTCCCGCCCCGCAGGCCCGACGAGGAGAACCCAGCCGATGCCCGCCCCCGCCCTGTGCCCGCCCGCGCCCGGCCAGGTACCCCTGCTCGGCCACGCCCCGGCCCTGCTGCGCCGCCCGCTGTCGTTCTTCGAGGCCACCCGGACCGCCGAACCGCTCGTCCGGGTGGGCTTCGGCCCGATCGGCCTCTACCTGGCGAACGACCCCGCCCTGGTGCACCGGATCCAGGTCGACACCGACTCCTTCGAACGCGGCCGCTTCTTCGAACGGCTCGCCAGCAACTTCGGCAACCCGCTCATCGCCTCCAACGGCGCCGAGCACCAGCACCAGCGACGCGCCCTCAAGCCCGCCTTCAGCCGCCGAAGCGTCCGCGACTACACCTCGGCCATCGCCGAGGAGAGCGAACGGCGGATCGGCGCCTGGCGCCCGGGCACGGTCGTCGCCGCCGACGAGGAGATGTCCGACCTGGTCGCCGCCGTCGTCCTGCGCAGCCTCTTCAGCACGCAACTGAGCCCCGCCACCGTCCGCAGCATCCGCGAGACGCTGTTCCTGATCGCCCGCCGGCTCCTCGTACGCACCGTCTTCCCCGACTTCGTGAGCTCCGTACCCACCCCCGGCAACCGCCGCTTCGCAGCCTCCGTCGCCCGCTTCCACACCACCGTCGACGAACTGATCCGCGAGCGCCGCGCCGACCCCCAGCCGCACCACGACATCCTGCAGACCCTGCTCACCTCCCGCCACCCCGCCACCGGCGCCCCGTTCAGCGACACCGAGATCCGCAGCGAGTTCCTGATGCTGCTGTTCGCCGCCCTCGAAACCACCAGCACCTCCCTCAGCTGGGCGGTGTTCGAAGCCGTCGTACGCCCCGACGTGCAGCAGCGCCTGCAGAGCGAGGCCGACACCGTGCTGGCCGGCGGCCCCCTCGGCTACGACAGCCTCAAGGACCTCACCTACACCCGCCAGGTCATCGACGAGACCCTGCGCCTGCACGCCCCCATGCTCTTCACCCGCCGCGCCCGCCACGACGTCACCCTCGCCGGAATCACCGTCCCCGCCGGTTCCGAGGTCGGCTACAGCCCACGAGCCGTGCACCGCAACCCCGACCTCTACCCCGACCCGGCCGCCTTCGACCCCGGCCGCACCGCCCCCGACAGCGGAACCGACCGCCCCCAGGGCGCCTACTTCCCCTTCGGCACCGGCCCGCACCGCTGCATCGGCGAACACCTCGCCCTGACCACCATGACCACGGCCCTGGCCACCCTCGCCGCCAGGTGGAACCTGCGGATCGCCCCCGGCACCCGCATCCGCGAGACCAACAGCTCCCTCCCGCACCTCAGCAGCCTCCCGCTGCTCCCCACCCCACGCGGGTGACCGGCCCGACCGTCGGCCCGACCGGCGGCGCGGGCACCGGCGGTCGGCCCACGGGGTGAGGACACCGGGGCGCGGCACTTCACGGCGCCGCCGTCCCCGGCCCGTCCCGGCGGCGGGGTGCCGGCTCCTCCCCGCGGAACCGGGCCGCGGGTGCGGGCGTCCCTCCACGAGTCCGCAGGACCGACTTCGCCGAAGGAGGCGCCCATGACCGCGAGGGCCGCCCGCTACCTCTATCTCGCCCGCCACGGCGAGGCGTCGGCGGACGAGAGCGAGCTGACGGATGCGGGCCGCCGGCAGGCGGCGCTGCTGGGGGAGCGGCTGCGCAAGGTCCCGCTGGCGGCGATCCACCACGGGCCCCTCGCCCGTGCCGAACAGACCGCCCGGCTGGCCGGTGAACGGCTCCGCGGCGTCCCCCGCCGTCGCTCCGAAGCGGCCGGCGACTACGTCCCCTACCTGCCGGCGCGTGAGGAGCTGCCGCCGGAGGCGGCAGACGCCTGGCTCGATTTCCTGGACCGGTTCACGGCCGGGGAACGCGAGCGGGGCCCCGGGCTCGCGGCGGCGGCGCTCGCGGATTTCACCGGGCCGGTGGCCGGCGACGAGCCGCGCCACGAGCTCGTCGTCACCCACAACTTCCTCGCCGGCTGGCTCGTGCGAGCCGCCCTCGACGCGCCGAAGTGGCGGTGGCTGGGCATCAACCACGCGAACGCGGCCCTGACGGTCATCCGCTACGCACCCGACCGGCCCCCGGCGGTCCTCGTCCTCAACGACACCGGTCACCTCCCCGTCGAGCTCCGCTGGACCGGCTTCCCGCAGGAGCTTCACGTCTGAGGCCGGCGGCCCGTACGGCCGTCGGCCTGCCGCAGGAGCATCCGCTCACGGCCCGCCAGGCGGCCAGCCGTCCGTGAGTGCTTCCGCTCACGGACGCTCCGGCGTGGAGGACCGGGGGCGCAGCGCGTCCAGGACGAGGTCGAGCAGGCGTCCGGTCCGTTCGGGGGTGCCGTGGGCGTCCGCCGACAGGAACACTCCGAGGAGCATCGCTGTCACGTCGTCGGGGTCGACGTCGGCGCGCAGGGTGCCTGACCGTGCCCCGGCGGTGAGGATCACGGCGATCTCGGCGGTGATGCGCCGGCGCGTGGGCGGCGTGATGCGTCCCGCTGCCCAGCCGGTGCGCAGGGTGCCGATCATCCCGTGCTTCGTCGCGGCGAACCGTGCGTAGCGCTCCATCCAGGTGCGGAGCGCCTCCTCGGGCGGCAGTTCGGCCAGGAGGGTCGCCGCGTTCGTGGTGACGTCGTCGAGTTCGGCGGCGTAGGCGGCCTCGACGAGGGCCTCGCGGGTGGGGAAGTGGCGGTAGAGGGTGCCGATGCCGACGCCGGCCTCGCGGGCGATGCCCTCCAGCGGGGCGGTGTCGCCGGCCGCGGCGAAGGCGGCCCGGGCGACGGCGATGAGGGTCTCGCGGTTGCGCTGGGCATGCGCGCGCAGGGGGCGGGCGGTTCCGGCGGGCGGGGGGGTCGACGACTCCAAAGCGGAGGCACCTCCGGTAGTGCTACAGTCCACTTGGCGGAGGGTCCTCCGCTTTCATCACTATCCCACATGCCAGGAGTCCCGTGATGCCCGCCGACACCCCCTCCTCCCCGGCCCCGGCCGCCGGCGCCCCCCGCCGCACGGCACCCGCCAACCTCGGCACGCACACCGTCTCCCGCGTCGGCTACGGCGCGATGCAGCTCGCCCGCCTGCACGGCGACCGCGCCGCCGCCGTCGCGATCCTGCGCCGCGCCGTCGAGCTCGGCGTCGACCACATCGACACCGCCCAGTTCTACGGCGCGGGCCTCGTCAACGACCTCATCCGCGAGGCCCTGCGCCCCGAGGACGACGTCCTGGTCGTGAGCAAGGTCGGCGCCGAACCCGACCCCGCCGGCCCCCACCCCTTCCGCCCCGCCCAACGCCCCGAGCAGCTGCGCGCGGGCGTCGAGGCCAACCTCAAGGGCCTGGGCGTCGACCAGGTCCCCGTCGTCAACCTGCGCCGCATGGACAACGGACCGGGACTGCGGGTCGCAGGCGACCAGGCCGTGGACCTCGACGACCAGCTCGCGGTCATGACCGCGATGCGCGACGAGGGCAAGATCGGCGCGATCGGCCTCAGCAGCGTCACCCTCGACGGACTGCGCCGGGCCCTGCCAGCCGGCATCGCCTGCGTGCAGAACGCCTACAGCCTCCTCGCCCGCGAGGACGAGGACACACTCGCGCTGTGCACCGCCGAGAACATCGCCTACGTCCCCTACTTCCCCCTCGGCAGCGCCGTCCCCAGCCTGCCGAAGGTGACCGACGAGCCCGCCGTCCGCACCGCCGCCCACGCCCTCGCCCGCACCCCCGCCCAGATCGGCCTGGCCTGGCTGCTCCACCACGCCCCGAACATCCTCCTCATCCCCGGCACCGCCACCCCCGACCACCTGGAGGCGAACACCGCCGCCGGCACGGTCACCCTCGACGACGCGACGCTCGCCGCCCTCGACGCGGTCCCGTCCCGCCCGGCGGCCATCCCCCGCGGCTGATCCCGTACCGACTGATCCCGCACCGGCTGATCCCGTACCGGCTGATCAGGCACCGGCGGCGGCTCTCGCCGACGCTCTCCCGCACCGCGACCACCGACGAGGCAGCCATGACACTCGACGCCGCCGAACGCCGCCGCACGAGCGACGAACTCCGCAGCAACCTCGCCCTGTCCGGGCTGACACCGCAGCAGGCCGCGGCCGCTCTGCGCTTCACCGCGCCGCGGCTGCGGGCCGCCCTCGACGTCGACGCGGCCGATCCCGTCGACGTGTGGCAGCTGCGCGACTACCTCGAACAGGCCGCGCGGGAGGCCGGCCACCGCCCCACCGCCTACACCGTGCTGACCGAACGCTCACGCCTGCTCGCCCGCGCCTGGTTCCGCCTGCGCGAAGCCCCGCCGCACACGCGTCCCTCCCGCTGACCCGCACCGGAGCAGCGCCCCCCGGCTCCCGGCCGGCCTCGCCCGCCCCTCCGAGGCCCGGCCGGCCCGCTCACCCGGCCCGCTCACCCGGCCCGCTCCGCCGGGCAGACCTCGGCGAGCAGTTCGAGCAGGTAGGCCGTCACCTCACCGGCGGTGCCGGCCCGGACCCAGGTGTAGACGGCCGTGTGCTGCGCCGCGTCGATGCTCTGCAGGATGTACCCGTCCACCAGGGCGCCCTCACGTTCCCGGGCCACGACCTGCCGGGGCCGGCCGGTCTCCGTGGCCACGATCTCGGCGTCCTCGACGTCCGGACAGTCCTGTAACCGGCACACCCACGTCTGCTGCTCCGTCTGCATGTCGACCATCTTCCCGTCGCCGGCCCCGGTTACCCAATCGGCGCCCAGGGACAGGAGTGCGGGGCATCGGGGTTCCGGGGCGCGGCGAGGGCCGGTCCCCGGCGTTGACGTCACACCCCGTCAGGTCCGTCCCCCGAGCGGCGCCCCGGCTCCCGTGGCCACCCCGATCGCGCCGGTACGGACGGCGACCGCCGTACCGACCGGCTCGACCGTGCCCCGGTGCTCCGGCGCGTACCCGATGTACGCCCGCCCCGGTGCCCGTAACCGGCCGCGCGGCGGCGCCGTTTCGCGGTCCCGGTCCCGGTCCCGGTCGCGGTCGCGGTCGCGGCCGCGGCCGGTGGCGGGGCCGGTGCCGTGCGGAGGGCTCGTCACGGCGCGTTGAACCACTGCGGGGTGTCGAGGTGGAACGCGTCGGGTGGCGTGACCTTGCGCAGGTCCTCCACCATGGCCCGCAGCCGGTCCTCGCCGATGGTCCCGGCCCACTGGTCGCGCAGGTCCTCGAAGATCCGCTCGGAGCGCTCCAGCGCGTCGTGGGCGTGCGGGGTCAGCGTGTAGGTCTTGCGGCGCGCGTCGGCGGGGTCGTGCCCGGGCTGCAGGTAGCCGAGTGCCTCCAGTGTGTCGATGGTCTTGCCCGCGGCCTGCTTGGAGACGCCCAGTGCCCGGCCCAGGTCGGCCGCCGTGGCCCCGTGCCGGCCGCCGGCCCGCAGGACGGCCTGGAAGACGAACCCGTGCATGGGCCGCATCTGCGGATGGCCCTGCCGGGCGAGCTCCTCGTGCAGTTCGTCGATGAGCACCCGGAACCCCAGCAGCAGTCGCAGCGGCAGTTCGAAGCCCTGCAGATCGCTTGACACGATGGACAACCTCGTTAACCATATAGACAATGACTTTGTCCATATTAGGGATGTGACACCGTGACGCTCGTCCGTCATGCCGAAAGCCGCCGATCCGAGACCCCGAACGCCGTCATGACCACCCTCGCCTCGCCGACCCTGGGCAGTGCGCGATCCTCCCTCTGGCGCACCGAGGTCAGGCCCGGCGTGCAGGGCCCCGTCCACCTCTTCGACGTCGAACAGATCTGGACCTTCCTCGCAGGGGAGGCAGCCATCGAACTCGACGGCGAGACCTTCACGGCGGGCCCCGGTGACACGGCCGTCCTGCCCGCCCACACCACCCGCCGGCTCACCGCCGGTCCCCAGGGCTACACCGCCATCGTCACGGCTCCCGCCGACGCCCACGCCTGGACCCCCGACGCCGGCAACAAGGTCACACCCCCCTGGATCGCCTGACCGGCAACCCCGGCCGCCCCCGCCGACGTCCTCGCAGCCCGACGCCGCGAGCGTGCCCGCACCCGCAGCCCGAAGGGCATTCGACGGGGCGGGCGTGCACGAAGGGCCTTGCCCCCGCCGCCGACCGGGCACTAGGGTCGGCCGGGTGACTGCCGGGTCGGCCTTGAGCCATGCACGAGTCGGGTCCCCGGCCGCGCCCTGAGCGCCCCGCGGGCAAGAGGCCCGCCCCTCCGCTCCTCGTCTTCCCTTGCGGCGCCCCGAAGCGGTGCGCCATCCCAGCGGAACCCAGGACCCGGAGAGACCAGCAGAGATGCCCCACGACCAGGACCAGTCACCCGTCACCACCGTCCAGCTCAACCACACCAACGTCTACGCCACGGACCAGCGGCTCTCGGCCGGGTTCATCGCCGAGGTCCTGGGCCTGGAGGTGAGCGCCCCGGCCGGGCCCTTCCTCCCCGTCGACCTGGGCAACGGCGTGACGCTCGACTACTACGAGAAGCGCGACGAGGCGATCCAGTCGCAGCACTACGCCTTCCTCGTCCCCGACGATCAGTTCGACGCCATGATCGCCCGTCTGGACACGATGAGGGTCACCCACTACGCCGACCCCCGCCTCACCGACGCCGGCCGCATCAACCACCTCTTCGGCGGCCGCGGCGCGTACTTCACCGACCCGGACGGCCACACCATGGAGATCATCACCCGCCCCTACACCCGGCGCTGAACCCACCCGGCACTGAACCCACCCGGGACACCTCCGCCGGAGGCACCCCGGCCTGACGGCTCCGGCCCCTCACCCGCCCCGCGCGGGGGAGAAGGCCGGAGCCGGACCAGGCGCCCCGGCGGGACACCGCCCCGCCGACAGCCCGCCCGGGGCTGAAAGACTGCACGCCGAACTGGTGCACTTCTGCCTCCAGCACCTGGGCAAGCAACGGCTCGACCAGGGACGGACACCGGCCGCGCGCACCCTGCTGCGCGAGGCACTGCGCCAACGACGGGCCCTGGGCGACGCCGACCTGATCGCCTCCACCCGGAACGCCCTGCGCCTGGTCGAGGAGACCGAGACCGCAGAGCGGCCAACCGGGCGTGTCGGCGGGACCGGCGGCCGGCCCGCCGGGCTGACGCCCCGGCCGATCCTCAGAGGCCGCCACGGCGGCCGGTGCCACGCTCGTCGACGGCATCCCGACTTCGTCCGGAACCTCATCCGCAGCGGGCGAGGGCGGCTCGGACCAGGTTGAGCCCCTCCGCTCGCCAGTGGCCGCGGTCGGGCATCTGGTCGTTCCGTCGCCAGCGCCAGGCCGAGAACATGGCCCAGTCCAGCGCGCGGCAGCGGTGGACCAGGTCCTCGTCGGCCCCCGCGTAGTGCTCTGCGACCTCCTCGGGCGCATGGGCGAGGTCGAATTCGACCGGTCCGCGGCAGCAGGTGACGAGGTCGATGAACAGCGGCCCCCGCTTCGTGTTGAGGAGGTTGCCCTCGTGCGGCTCACCGTGCAGCAGCTGGTCGCCGTCCTTGTCGGCGCCGATCTCGGCGCCCAGGCCACCGAGGGTGTCGAGGAGGAGCCGGCGGTCGGCGTCGGCCAACTCGGGCGACCGCTCCCGGTCGTTCACCTCTTCCAGCGCCACGGCGACCCGGTCGGTGAAGTGCGGAGCGTTCAGATCCCCGACCTGCCGCAGCGCGGCGTGGTACCGCTGAAGCGCATCCGCGTAGCCGGCGGGCCCGATCTTCGACTCCAGCGGTTCGTAGTAGGTCCACAGCGAGACGACGAAGCCGTCGCGCACGTGGACCCGGGGCCCGACCCGAGGGTCGAGTCCGGCCACCGGAGCGCCGTCGACCTCGGCGAGACGCCGGGCGACCTCCACCTCGAACTCGGAACCCGCCAGGTCCCCGACGGGCGCGACCCGGGCAAGAGTCCCGGAAGGGACCAGACGCAGCGCGACACGGTCCGAATTGTGGATGACCACCACATCGTCGACCGGCAGGCCCAGCCCCGAAGCAGTGGCCCGCCCGGCCTCAATCGCGCGACGCAGCTCCGGTGGCTCCATACCGTCCTCCTCATCGCCGGGCACAGACACAACCAGGGACAACGACATCACCCCGGCTGCTCCGAGCTGATCCGGAGCCTACCCAGAGCGCTCCGACCGCCACGTGCCCGCCGACACCGAGCTGCCCCTGCGCAGCGAACACGGCCGTCCACCAGCTCGCGGCCGTCCTCGACGAGGCAGCACACCAGCTGGGCCGGAGCGCACCCGCGAAGCCCCCTCCACCGAGCCGCCGCCAGCCACGAACGCCTGCTGACAGACCTGGCGGCCGCGACGCCGGGCCGGTCAGGCGAAGCCGCAGCGGGAGAACGACCTGCACCCCTGTCCTGCAGGCGTGACGAGGTTGTGGCGGTTTCTCGGCGACGCGTTCCGGGCCCTGGACAGGGCCCCTGAGCGGGCAGCGGCCTCCGACCCCGTTCCAGAAGCGGCTGGGTCGCCACCCGATCAAAGCCGGCCTCTGCTCGGCCGCCGTTCCCACACTCCTCTTCACCCTCTTCTGGTGCTTGGAGCCCAACGGGGGCCTCAGCAGTCTTCTGTTCGCAGTGCTCACCGGACTGGCTGTAGGGTTCGTCTTCTTTCTCGCCGTGGCATCAGAACGGCTCCGGCAGAGCCGGCTCAGGCGCCTGGGGAGCTGGGACGGATCTTGAGGAAGCCAAGGCCCTGGCTGGTCTGCCTGGCCGGGGGAGTGGATGACGGAATGCCAGGTTTACCCGCTTGATGCGGGGTCAGGCGGATCGGTGGGCAGCGTCCCGGGCCCCGGACGGCGCCCCCACACAGCCGTCCGGGGCCAGCCCGTGGTTCAGACCCGGCCGCCGCAGGCGTCTACGCCCGGCGACCGGGATACACGTCGGCGTGCTCGTTGGCGTACACGCTCTCCAGCGCCCGGGTGCCGCGCCGCACCACGAACACCAGCCGCCGGCTCGGCGGGCGCCGCCCTCAATCGTCACGTCGTGGGCGTTTCCCCGAACACCGTCCGGCGCCCGGAGTGTTCGCGATCCCGGCCGCGTACCCCGGCAGGCGGTGTCCGGTGCCGGTGCCGACTCCTGCCGGCTGCGCCCGGTCGTCGTCACTGTCCGGCAGCGGTCGCCCTCTCGTGGCAGAGCCGGCCTTGACGGCCAGAAGTGGCCCGATCATCGGTTTGCCTTATCGCCACGGCTGGGTAGGTCTGCCTCGTGATCGGCAGTCGTGCGTCCGAAGTACCGCTCCATGAGGCGTCGGAGGACCAGGGCAGGCAACCCACACCCAGGGACCCTCATCAGCGAGGGTCCTCGTCCCCGACAGGGAGCAGCACATGGCCAGCGGAACTGTGAAGTGGTTCAACGCGGAGAAGGGCTTCGGCTTCATCGAGCAGGACGGCGGCGGCGCCGACGTGTTCGCCCACTACTCCAACATCAACGCCCAGGGCTTCCGCGAGCTCGTCGAGGGCCAGAAGGTCCAGTTCGACGTCACCCAGGGCCAGAAGGGCCCGCAGGCGGAGAACATCCAGGTCGTCTGACCGGCTGAGCGATGCGGTGACGCCCCGCACCTGAACGTGCGGGGCGTCACCGCGCCGACCCGCAGCGCACACCGCCCGTGTCAGCCCGGCGGCGCCTGCCGCTCGGCCGGGTCGTCACCTCCGCCCGGCGTGGGTGCGGCGCTCCGTCCGTCTCGGTCCCAAGCCGTCCGGCCGGGGGCGAAACCTCAGTCGCGATGTCCCGCACGAGGGCGCGCTCGTGCACCGACCTGTCGCAGGCGGCCAGTAGCCTCTCGCCATGCAGACAGTCCTGATGATCTACGACGGCCCCGCGCCGGCCGATTCCGACGTCCCGCGTACCGGGGGCGTGCCGCTGGCACCGGCCGGATTCGCCTGGCCCGTCTGCGGCTGCGGAGGACCACTGCAGTTCTTCGCCCATCTCCCCGTCGAGGGCACCGTCATGTCGGTGTTCGTGTGCCAGAACCACCCGGGCGCGTGCGAATTCTGGGAGGCGACCGACAGCGCGAGCCAGGTCCACCTGTTTCCCCGGGAGGAACTGCTACCGGTGGCCGTGCCCGGGGCGGGCGTGACGCTGCTGCCCGCCACCTCGGCCATCCGCACCCACGTCGTGACGATCGACCCCGTGACGATCGGCCCCGAGGAGGCCGACGACGACGAGGGGACCGAGCCCGACGCGTACGACCTCGCACGCTCAGGATGGAAGCGGGAACCCGAGGAGCGATTCGGGAAGCAGCGCGAAGTGCTCGGGTCGCTCGGAGGCAGCCCCTCCTACCTGGAGGACGACCGACTGCCCGTGTGCCCCTCCTGCACCGGCACGATGGAGTTCGCGGCACACCTGGAGGAGGGACTGTCCACAGCGACGGCGATGAACCTCGGCGGCCAGCTCGGCTACGTCTTCGTCTGCCGCACTTGCCGCGAGGGATCCTTCCTCACGCACTGACAACCACCCGCGAGGGCCACTGACAGTGACGCTGGCGCCGGTCTGACGTGCCGGCCGATTCCCGCCGCCCCGCCGGCCCCGCCACCCAGCCCCTCTGCATCCCCCTCGGCCGCGCAGGCCTCCACTTCCTCAGCGAGGCCGACCGCCAGGCCGTCCTCGACCTCGCCCACCACCTCGGCGCACGTTTCGGGGGAGACCGAGGTGAGCGGCTCGTGGTGTCGCGCGGTGCCGGTGGCACGTTGAGTGTGGGGCGCCACCGCGGGTTTGTACCTGGCCGTCGAGTTCGAGGCCCGACTGAGCCGGCGTGGGCCGCCCTCCTGGAGCTGTGGGGGCAGATGGGGCCGTTTGGTCTGCACTCGCGCATTCCTGTTCCTGATCCGCAATGCGCGAGTGGTCCGGTCTTACGCCAACAGCACTGGCGGGGGCACCGCGCGGGGTTCGGCGACTACGAGGTGGAGGACACCGTCGACAGGATCCGCTGCCTCGAACGGGCGATCACGGCTCCGCTGGAAGTGATCCTGACTGGAGCGGTGCCCTCCGTGGCGACTCCGCCGGGCACGTCGCCGGCACCGGACACAGAGGACTGCCACGCAGGACCCGACCGCGAGAACATCCGCATCACCCGGGTCAACCAGGATCTGCCCGTCACCGAGATCTGGCACAGCCCGCAGTGCCCCGAGTACATGATCGAGCGGATCATGCTGGAGGCCAGCGTGGGGAGGGCCGAGGAACAGGACGCCTGGGCCAAGGACGCCTTCCCCGCGCCCACCGCCCGGCTCCGGGACAGCGCCGGTGGGCGGTCCCGGCCGTCGAAGACCTCCGCCACGCGGCGGCGGTGCGCTCACAGGCGGCGGTGACGGTGGTCAGCCCGGCCTCGATCGCGGCCGGCGACCAGGGCGGCCGGGTCCGGCGCGCGCGGGCACAGGTCGTCATCACCCTCCGGGCCTGGGGGCCGAGTCCTCGACGTGCAGCGGTGTGTGTACGGGTGGTTCCCGTTTGGAGCTGCGGTGCCGTCAGGTGAGCGCGTGTACGGCCGCCCGGATGACGTCGGGCCGGCCGAGGAGGTCGGTGCTGTCGGCCCACTGGTCGATGCTCCCGGTCAGGGGCAGGCCGCGCAGGAGCGGGTCGGTGAGTGTCTCTGCCAGGGCGTGGGCGAAGCGTTCGGCGTGCAGGACCAGGTAGGGGCGGTTGTGGTAGCGGCGGCGGGCCGGCCCCACCGGGGCGGTGAGCCCGGCGGCATTGTGCATCCGGGCGACGCTCTCGTACGCGTCGCACAGCTGCCGCTCCCGGTCCGCGTAGTCGGTGGCGGCCAGTGACCCGCGCAAGAGCGGTGTCAGCTGCTCAGCGGCCTCCGACTGCGCGAAGGCGCTGCCGAGCCACTTCGTGTAGGGCGCGTAGCGGCGCTCCAGCAGCAGGCACAGCCGCATCAGGTCGCGCACCAGGCGCCCGGCCGCGACGGCGGAGCCGAGATCGTCGCCGACCTCCGCGCAGCGGCCGACGAACGCCTCCTCCTGGGAGATGCGCTGCCACTGGCAGGCCAGCAGATACCGCCAGACCTGCGCCGGGTACCACGCAAGCCGGCGCCGGGCTGTGGTGAGGGTGCCCAGGCCGTCGTGGAAGACCGCCCCGCCGGTCACCTCGGCCAGCTTCTGCTGCGGCATGGCCAGCCAGTCACGCACCGTCAGCTCCGCATCGGCGCGGGCCGCCGTGGCGGCTCCCAGCTGTGTGGCCAGCCAGGCGTCCACCTCCTGTACCACCACCCGGTGGGCGACCGGTCCGTCGGTCACCTCCAGGTGGGCGACCGGATCACTCGGATCACCGCTGGGCCGGAAGTGGGTGGGCCAGCCGCGTACCTGCTTGGGCAGCCGTCGTGCCAGCAGCTCGTGGAGGTCTGCGGCGTGCCGGGCGGCGTCCTCGGGGGCGAGGAACAACTCCAGGCGCGGACCCCAGTCGTGGTCGGCCGACCGCGGGGTGTCGAAGCCGAGCACCTCCGAACCCGGTCCGACCCGCGCGGCCGCGTACCGCAGGCCCGGGTAGGCACCGTCGAGAAGCGGCCGCACCGCCTCGTCGAACAGGATCCTGGAGAGTTCGAGGCCGGGAACGAACGCGGTTGCAGGCTTGACCATGACGCCACTGTGGCCAACGGCAGGCGCCGGGGTCCACTCGATATCAGACGCCTTGCAGGTGTGCCGTCCCCACGATCCGGCCGTTCAGCCCGTTCGGCCCGTTCCTCGGGGCCGCAGGGAGACATCCGTCGGGGCAGGGAGAACGCCATGGCCGCAGCAGCACCGGCTTCTGATGAGACCTGTCCGGCCGGCTCCCCAGCAGCCTGCCCAGAAGGAGCCGTGCGCGGGTGGGCCGCCGATGGCTGTGAGCCGCAGGCCCGAGCCCAGCTCAACGAACGCCCAGGACGCCGGGTCCTGCCGCGGGCGCCCGACGGATCGGCCGTTGCATGCCATGCGATACACAAAGGTATCACTTGGTCACTTTGTGTAGGTTTCTGTGCGTACGATGCTTGGGGTTCAGGCACGGTCGGCGCCGGGGCCGTCACGGCCCTGCGGCCCGTGTCCGCGGCGGGCCGTGAGCAGGTACCGGTCCAGCGAAGAGAAGAGGAGCCTCCATGACGGGTCAGACGTCCGACGCCGCGCGGCAGCAGGTGCAGTTCCCCATCACCGAGTCGTTCACCGGCGCAGCCCCGGCGAATCCGGCCTGGCGGCTGCTGGGCAGCGCGCGGCTGAACGCGGGGGCCCTGGAGCTGACGCCGAACACCGCGTCGAAGGCGGGTACGGCGTTCCTGGACCAGCCGTTTTCCTCCTCGCTCGGGGTGAGCATCGACTTCGACTACTCCTGTGAGGGCGGCGGCGCACAGGGCCTCGGGGACGGGTTCAGCCTCTACCTGATCGACGGGAGCCGCACCACGGAGCCCGGGGCCCGCGGCGGGGCACTGGGCTACTCGTACATCAAGGACGGCTCGTTCAACCTTCCCGGCGTCACCGCCGGCTATGTCGGCGTCGGCTTCGACAACTTCGGGAACTTCGCCGCCCTCTCGAGCGGTCCCGGCGCTCCCGGCCGCAGCCCCGACACGCTCGGTGTGCGCGGCTCCGGGGACCTGCTCACGGGCTTCGCCTGGCTGGCCGGCACCGAGGTGGCGGGCGGGTTCCGGGGCGGCTGGGAGGCGGGGGAGCACCTGCAGGTGACCGTCATCGGCGGGCGTCTGACGGTGCGGCGCTCCAGCGCCTCGGACCCCATCGGGGCGGTGCTGGTCGACAACCTGGACCTGGCCGCCGGCCCGGGCCAGGTCCAGATGCCCGCGACCTTCAAACTCGGGTTCGCCGCCGGTACCGGCGGTGCCACCGCGGCCCACCGCATCCGCAACCTCAGCGTCGCCCTGCCCGTCGCCATGCCGCTGGAGATGAACGGCCCGCTGACCGCCAAGGCCGGGCACCGGATCTCCTACACCGTCGGCGTCCAGAACCACGGGCCCAACGACGCCCCCGACGCCGTCGTGCGCGGCGAGGTGCCCGTCCAGTTGGTCGACGTGGAGGTGACGTGCCGGGGCGAGAACGGCGCGGTGTGCGGCCCGGGAACCGCTACCGACGGCGAGCTCCACCAGCCGCTCAGCCTGCCCAGGGGCAGCAAGGCGGTGATCACCCTGAGGGGAACCGTCGACCCCCACCACGAAGGTGACTTCACCACCACGAGCAAGATCACCTCGGCCACCCGTGCCAACACCGCGCCCCAGCAGTCCGGCCAGGTCACCACCACCGCCGAACCGGCCCTGATCACCGTCGGCCAGAGGATCGCCGGGCAGTGGGACCAGACCTGGCCCGAGGACGCCAAGGGCTGGCTCGTCAGCTACAACCTCACCCTCGCCGCCAGCGAACACCGCGTGACGGCCTGGGAGATCGTCTTCGACGTCCCCGCACGCACCCGCGTCAACCCTCAGCAGACCCAGTGGTACCGGGTCATCAAGGACGGCCTGGAGGGAACCGTCGTCCTGGGATCCCCCAACGACGGCTCCCACACCATCGACCCCGGCACCCCGCTGCCCGTCGACGTCCAGCTCCTCTACCCCTCCCAGTCCGAGGCCGGCGACGGCCGACTGCGCGGCCTGTACGCCGTCGAGGTCGCCAACCCCTGACCCGCCCGCCGGCTGCCTGGGTGCCGGGCCGGTCCCCGGGCGCGGGTGTTCCCCGGGGGTGTCTGGTGCGTTCCGGAGCCGGCTGGAGCGCTCTTGTTCCACCGCCCCTGCCTTCGCCGTCGGGGAGGCTGGCCGGGTCCGGCCGGCCCCGGGCTGTTGGCCGGGACCTGTGCGGGGTCCGTGTCCGGCCGGTCGCGGGGTGGGCGTGGCTCGGGCGTGGGTGCCTTGGCGTCTGCGCCGGGCCGGGGGGCCCGGTCCCGGTCGGGCGGGACGTGGAGCACCCCGGACAGGGCCGCCTGGTGTTCGGTCACGGCCCGGGCGGGCTGCTCACCGTTCATCGTTCATCGTCGCCGGCCGTCGTCTGCGCTGCCGGGGGTGGGTTGGTTCGGCTCGCATGTTGGCGGATACGGACGCCGGCACCAGGTCCTCGTCCTCTTCGTCCGGTTCTCCGGTCGAGGTCAGCGTCATCGTCTCCAGGACGGTCGCGCCGAATTCGGCGATCGGCTGCGCCAACGGCAGTTCACCGACGCCGCTGTCCTCCGGGGCGGCCGGCGCGCGGTCATCGCGCTTCCACGCGGCTTCCAGGGCGTCGACCGCCCGCGGCACCTCGGTCGTACCGCTCAGCTGTACCGTTCGACGAGCGCGTTGCCGATCGAGGCCAGGTGGTCCCGTACACCCGGAGGGCCGGTCACCTCCAACCATTCGACCAGCCCGGAGAGTTCACCGGCCAGCGTGTACTCGTCGTAACCGCGGACCGCGACCTCGATGCGGCCGTCGGCGGTGGGGCCTCCCACCTCCAGCCGGGGGCCCAGGGCCATCCGGAGCAGGCCGATCCCGTGGGGCGTGCACACCGCCTGGATCTCCAGGGGCATGCGCCTGCGGTCGACCTGGTCGGCGATCTCACGCCAGCTCCCGGCGAGGTCGAAGTCCTCGGGCCGCTCCACGGGATCGCCGGTCGGTTCGACGCAGGACACGCGGTCGATCCGGAAGGTCCGCCGGCCGGCTTCGGTACCGGCGAGGAGGTACCACGACGGCCCTTTGGCGACGATGCCCAGCGGGTGGACGGTTCTCTCGGTTCCGGCGCCCTTGCCGTCGACGTAGCCGAGTCGCACCTGGACGCCGCGGATCACCGCGTCCTGGAGTTCGTCGAGGAAGCGGGGCGGCCGGTGCTCGATCCGGCTCGTCCCCCAGTGCTGCGGGTCCAGGACCAGCGACGACGCCGCCGCCTCGGCCTGGACCCGGAAGGGCTCCGGCAGGGCGTGGACGAGCTTGCGCAGCGCCGCCTTCACGGTCGGCGTCGCAGCCGAGGCCGGGCCGGCGACCAGGAACAGCGCGCGGGCCTCACCCGCGGTCAGCCCGGACAGGTCGGTGCGGGCACCGCCCACGAGGCGCCAGCCGCCGCCCCGGCCCTGCACGGAGTACACGGGCACCCCGGCCATGGCCAGGGCGTCGAGGTCGCGGCGGGCGGTGCGCTCGGAGACCTCCAACTCGCGGGCGACCTCCGCCGCCGTCACGCGCTCGCGCCGTTGCAGCAGGAGGAGGACGGCCACCAGCCGGTCGGTTCGCACGCCGGCAACACTTCCACACAAAACCGGTCATGGGGTGACCGGGTTCGGTGGGCAGGATGGCGACACGGCCGCACCGGCGAGCCGAACCACCCGCGACCGTGCCGGCCCCCGGCCTGGCGGGGCTGCACCGTTGCCGTCGCCGTTGCCGGGAACTTCGCCGCCTGACCAGCCCGATGCCCGATGTCTGAATCCCGAATCCCGAATCCCGAATAGATGAGGAAGAAATCCCATGTTCGATCCAGCTGATTTCCCCGAGCCCACCCTTGTCCCGGTCAACGGCGTGGAACTCGAAGTCTTCGAAGCAGGCCGACAGAACGCCGGAAGGCCCGTCGTGCTCTGCCACGGCTGGCCGGAGCACGCCTTCTCCTGGCGCCACCAGGTGCCCGCCCTCGTCGCGGCGGGCTACCACGTCATCGTCCCGAACCAGCGGGGGTACGGAAACTCCTCCCGTCCGGCCGAAGTGACGGACTACGACCTCGCCCACCTCACGGGCGATCTCGTCGCACTTCTCGATCACTACGGGTACGAGGACGCCACCTTCGTCGGTCACGACTGGGGTGCCATGGTCGTCTGGGGGCTGGCCCTGCTGCATCCGAACCGGGTGAACACGCTGGTCAACCTGAGCCTGCCCTACCAGGAACGCGGGGAGAAGCCCTGGATCGAGGCCATGGACGAGGTGCTCGGCGGCGACTTCTACTTCGTCCACTTCAACCGGCAGCCGGGCGTCGCGGACGCCGTGTTCGACGAGAACACCTTCCAGTTCCTTCGCAACATCTACCGGAAGAACGCGCCCCCCGCGCAGCCCCGGCCGGGTATGGCGCTGATCGATCTCGCCAGGGCGGAGAAGCCGCTCGGCGAGCCGGTGATGAGCGACAGCGAACTAGCCGTCTTCGTCTCCGCCTTCGAGTCGACAGGGTTCACGGGCAGTGTGAACTGGTACCGGAACCTCGACCGCAACTGGCGCTTGCTGGCGGACGTGGACCCGATCGTCCGGCAGCCCGCACTCATGATCTACGGTGACCGGGACGCGGTCCGCAGGTCCGAGAACCTGGCGGAGTTCGTGCCCGGTGTGGATGTGGTCAGTCTGGACTGCGGCCACTGGATCCAGCAGGAGAAGCCGGAGGAAACGAACCGGGCGATCCTGGAATGGCTGGAGCGCCACTAGCCCTCCGGCCGCTCGCTCACCCGCTCACCCGCTCACCCGGCTCGTCGAACGCGAACGTGCGGTCGGGGAAGCAGTCCAGGACGTGCTCGATCCGGTCGAGCTTGGCATCCCGCTGCGGTCAGAGCACTGGCGATCGCCTACGTGCCGTAGCTGTTCGGTTGGCTCACCGAACCGGCAGGGCCGAGCAGATGGGTGGTCAAGATCTTCTGTCAATCGGCCAGGGTCACCTGCCAGAGGACACCGCCTGCCCTCTGGCAGGTGTTCCTGACCGTTTGCCGGGTGGGTTTGACTGGTGCGAGGGTCGCAGATTTCTGGCTCTTGGGGTACGACGAAGCCCCGGTGCTCCTGTTTGCGGCAGCCGGGGGCTTCGTCGTCCTTGGGTCAGGCTTTGATCTCGCGGGTCAGCCCTGATGCCCACGGGCACCAGTGACCGCCGGGAAGGAACGGTCCGGCGATCTCGTCGAAGTGGTCCTCGGCGTACTCCGCGTTGGAGTCGCAGAACTCGCTCGCGTTGTCGAAGAAGCTGATGGTGGCCGGGTCGAGGTGGAAGCTGAAGTCCGGGTTGTAGGACGCCTTCTTCTTCACGATCCTGCCCTGGACGTGGGTCTTGATGGTCTCCTCGCCGCTCAGGACTTTGCGGGCGTGGGCGATGAGGGTGTCATTGGTCAGTTCGAAGATGAACTCCTTGCCCCGGCCGGGCGGCGTCTGGAACGCGAAACGAGCGGTTGCCATGGGGTGCCCTTCATCAAGGTCGAGGGGTGTGCCGGGTTCGAGCACACCAGACCATCATGACGCTAAGTATGCAATCAGTGACGTTGTGCACTCGATCGCTGGTGGGCCGGGCGGTCTGCGATTTCTTGGGTTGGTGTCAGTACTGGTGAGAGGTTGATGGCGGTGCTGGTCTGAGGGCCGGGTTTGGGCTGGCCGGGTGGGTAGTTGGGGGTGGCGGGTTTGGCTGTCGTGGGGGTGAGAGTTCCGGGGGTGGGGTGCTGTCGTGGGGGTTGTATCTCACCGTGGTTGCCGCTGTCTTGGGTTCGAGAGATCTGATGCCTTCTGCGGGGCGGTGCCGCTTGGATCTGGTTCATGGGCGACAACGGTGGGGGTGTGGGGCGGGGGTTGCCGCGAGGGTTGGTGGTGCGGCGTCTGCGGGGGTGGCAGGCGGTTGGTGAGCTGATGTCGCGGCATGTGCGGGTGGTGGCTGGCATGGTGGGTGTGTCGGTGCGGGCGGTGTGGCGTTGGCTGGGGGAGGTGAGCGCGACGGGCGAGGTGGGCGGTAGATCCGCCCGCCGGGGCTGCGCAATGTCGGGCCGGGCGTGGGCGCTGTTGGCCGCGGCGGGTGGGAACGTCGCTGAGCTGCACCGCTGGATGCTGGCCTGCGGTGAGGAGGGTGTGCCGCCGTTGGGGACGTTGCACCGGGTGGTGCGCCGTGACCGCCTGGCGGGTCGGGTGCTGGTCATCGCGCGGGAGCCGGGTCTTGCCGAGCCGCCGCGCACCGACCCGCTCGCCGAGCTGGGCCTGGCGACGGTCAGTGGCGCGGGGTTCGGCAGGCAGGTGTTCCTGCGGGAGCAGACCCGCCTGGCCGCGGTGCCGGTCCTGGTGCCCGGCGCGCAGGTCGTCGTCACACCCGTGGTCGCGTCGGTGGTGCAGCGCGTCGCGCACGTCGCGGCGGTGGGTGCGGTGGCGTGCCTGTATGGGGACGCGGGGCTTGGCAAGACGGTGGCGCTGCGGTGTGCGCTGTCCCAGTTGCCGGAGCCGGTCAGGGTACGGCGGGTCCATGTCGGGGTGAACCCGTCGGTGCCGGAGTTGCGCCGGGTGCTGGAGTTGAGGCGGCTGCCGCACTCGACCGGCGCGGCGGACCTGACGCTGCTCGAGGCGCTGCGCAGGCCCCGGGGTCCTGGTCCTGGACGAGGCGCAGCGCCTGCCCGTAGCTGCGCTGGAGTTGCTGCGGCAGCTGTGGGAGCACCTGGGCAGGGACGTTGCGCTGCTCTTTGCTGGTGCGGGGGCGGGCGGGCGTTGCGCGGGGTGCCGGCGCCGGTGTCGGGGGTGTTGTCGTGGGGGTTGGTGGCGCGTCTGTCCCGGGCCGGGGCGGGTGATGGAGGCCGTTGCACCCGCTGTGGGGGCAGGTGGCTCCGGGGGGGGGGGGGGGGCTGGTCGGGCTCGGCGGTTTCCGGGCCTGGGCGAAGGTGGCCTCGTATCTGGCGGCGGAGGTCTACGGCCGGGCCCGCCCCGTGGTCGACCGTCGCCTGCTGGAGCGGGTCTGTGCCCGCCTCAGCGGCCCGTTGTGACGGCCCCGCCGGCCTGCCGGACCCGGACCCCCGGGAGGCCGGCAGCACAGCCGCCGCACCACATGAGACAAGGCCGGGCAGCCCCTCACCCCGGCTTCGAGGAAGGCAGGAGAGCGTGAGCGACCACCCGAATCCCGAGCCCGCACCCGGCGGGGGCGCCTCCGGCGGTTTTGAAGCCGCCGGTGGTGCTGCTGGTACCGGCGGGGCGGCCGGTGCCGCTCTTCCCGCGGCGTCCCTGGCAGCGCTGCGGGGACCGGCGGTGCGCCGTCTGCTGGCTCTGCGGCAGGAGGGCGCTCTGACGGTCCGGCAGGTTCGGCTTGCCGCGCAGCACCTGGCGGTGACCGAGCGGACGGTGTGGCGCTGGCTCGCCGCGGCCGAACGCGACCCGGCCGCGGCCCGTGACCCCGGTTCCCGCGCCGGGACCAGTACCCGCTTCACCGTTACGCCGGAGGTCCGCCGTCTGCTGGTCCTGTGGAAGGGCAATGTCGCGGCGGTGCACCGTGAGCTGGCTGTCCTGGCCGCCCGCCGGGATCCGCCTGGCCGGCCGCCGTCGTTGCCCACCCTGCACCGGGCGATCCGGCGGGACCTGAGCGCGGGGGAGCGGGCGGGTCTGGCGGCGGGGGAGCGGGCGGCCCGCAAGCACGACGTGTTCCTCACCCGTCCGCGCGGGCACCGCAACGCCGTGTGGGAGACCGACCACAAACAGGTCCCCGTGCTGGTGGACGTCGACGGCCAGGCCCGCCGGCCGTGGATCACCTGGTACGTCGACTGCGCGACCAACGCGATTGCCGGCCTGGCCGTGACACCTGGTCACCCTTCCCGTGAATCCGTCCTGGCCGCGCTGCGTTCCGCCGTGCTGCGCACCGGCCCTTACGGCCCCGTCGGCGGCCTGCCCGCAACCGTCCGCATGGACCGGGGCCGTGACTTCCTGTCCCGCACGGTGATGGCCGCCTTCGAGCTGCTGGAGGTCGAGGTCGAGGACCTGCCCGCCTACACCCCGCACCTGAAGGGCACGGTGGAGGGGCTGAACCGCTCGGTGGAGCGGATGCACCTGGCCGCACTGCCCGGTTACGTGCACCAGCCCCGGCCGGGCCGCCGTCCCCGCCCCGCGGACCGCCACGGCCTGC
The DNA here is from genome assembly GCF_042669755.1 of Kitasatospora sp. NPDC057223. Classification (NCBI taxonomy): domain Bacteria; kingdom Bacillati; phylum Actinomycetota; class Actinomycetes; order Kitasatosporales; family Streptomycetaceae; genus Kitasatospora; species Kitasatospora sp. NPDC057223. The sequence continues at coordinate 47,379 of NZ_JBHUWW010000058.1, forward strand.
TGTCCTTCGAGGAGTTCACCACCGGCCTGATCGCCTGGGTGGTGTGGTGGAACACCGGGCACCGCCCGGCCCCGCTCAAGGGCAGGACTCCGCTGCAGGCGTGGCAGGACGATGCCGCGCCCGTGAGGGACATCCCGCCCGGGGACCTGTGGACGTTCACCCTCGAGGACGACCGCGCCGAGCCCCGGCTGGTGACCACCGGCGGCGTGAGGTTCAAGAACCGCTACTACGTCGCCCCGTGGATGACCGGCCGCACCGGCACCCGGGTGCGGGTGCGCCACATGCCCCACCACCGGCACGAGATCGAACTCTTCGACCCTGCCACCGGCCGCCACCTGGCCACCGCCCATCTCGCCGACGAGGCCTCCCCCGAGCAGATCGCCGCGGTCCGTCGCGCCCGCACAGCCCGCACCCGCCGCCTCGGACGCGACCTCGAACAGGCCCGAGCCCAGCGCCACGAGCGCTACGCCGCCGCCACCCGGCCCGAGGCCCCGCGAACGCTGGGCGCCCTCACCGCCGCCGAGGCCGGCCGCGAACTGGCCGCCTCCGCCCACACCGACCTGGCTGCCCTCGCCCGGCCCGACCTCATCGCGCCCACCGCCCCGCCCGGGCACTGGAGGACCCCGCCCGGCCTGCTCAGCACCACCCGACCCGCCACCGAAGCGACCCGAAAGCCGACCCCGTGACCGGACTCCTCCCGCCCCAGGACAGCGACCAGTACCTGCGCCTGCCCGGCGCCCAGGTCGTCACCACCCGCGCCCTGCTCGCCGCCCGCGACAACCTCGCCGACACGATCAACGCCCGCGCGATGATGTGCGTCCACGGCGGCGCCGGCTTCGGCAAGACACTGGCCGTCAACACCTGCCTGCGCGACCTCGACCCCGCCGAGGACGTCCGCCGCATCACCTTCCGCGTACGCCCCACCCCCCGCGCCGTGCGCCACGAGCTCTTCGCCGCCCTCGACCTGCCCGGCACCCCGCCCCGCGGCCCCAGCGAGTTCGACGCCCTGCTGCGCGAAGCCCTCGCCCTCCAACCCCGCACCCTCGTCGTCGACGAGGCCCAGTGGCTCAGCGGCGAGGCCTTCGAGTACTTCCGCTACCTCTGGGACGACCCCTACACCCAGCTCGCCATCGTCTTCGTCGGCGGCGAAGGCTGCCACCAGGTGCTGCGCCGCGAACCGATGCTCTCCTCGCGCATCTTCATCTGGCAGCACTTCACCCGCCTCGCACCCGAGGAGGTCGGCGCGGTCGTCCCGCTGTTCCACCCGGTGTGGGCCGGCGCCGCCCCGGGGGACATCGCCTTCGCCGACCAGCACGCCGCCCACGGCAACTTCCGCGCCTGGGCCCAGCTGACCGCGCACGTGCGCCTGGGCCTGGAACGCACCGGCCGCGAGCGGGTGGACCGCGAGGTGCTCGGCTGGGCGTTCAGCCGGCTGTGAACCACCACCAGCCGTCTCCGGACGGCGCGCCCCGCCCGGGGAACCCGACAGGTGCCGGCACGTCGGCGGGCGCGGCCGATGCCGGCTGTCCGCAGTGCCGGCGGCCACCTGCCGGGAAGGTGGCGTCGACAGCGCGGTACCTGGCCGTCGACCTGCTGCTGGACCCCGCAACCGTCCTGGCGGCTTCGCAGCGGCGCGTCCTGCCGCCGGTGACGGTGGTCCTCGACCGCGGTGACGACGCCCGCTTCACCGCCGCCGCGCTGGCCGCCCACCGGCCCCGGGCCGGAACCGTCACCGTCCACCCCACCGTGGGAACGGCCCGCACCGCCGTCCTCCTGCACGACCACCTCACCGCCCTCGGCCGGTCTGTGGCCGGCCTGCGGGCGCAGGGCCTGACACGGGAGGTGCAGGCGGAGCATGCGGTACGGGCCTGGATGTGGACCGAGGCCGTCCGCCACGTGATCGTGCTGCGCTCGCACCTGCGCGTCGACCTGAACTACCTGCTGGACCTGCACACCTCCACCGGCGCCGCCCTCACCCTCGTCTGGCACACCCCTGCCTTGGGGGACGACCTGCAGCTCCTGCTGAACAGCCTCGACCACCGCGTCGTCGACACCCTCGACGCCGCCCGAGAGGTGTTCCGCCATCCGCTGGAGCGCCGGCCCTCCCCAGGGCGCGGGGTCCCGTCCCGGACATGTTGTGCCATGGGCGGGGTGCCCGCGCCACCGCAGAGTGGCGGCGGCGCTCCCCTCGCCGGCCCGCCGTCGGGCGCGATGGTGGACACGATCCGCCGCCATGGCGTCCACCCCGTCTACGCCGGTGCGTTGGCCGCGCAGTGGATCACCGGGACCGAGGTGTCCCGCCTGCGCGGCATCCGTCTGCAGGACCTCGCACACGATGGCGCCACCCTGTCCCTTCCGCCGGCGCTCCGCGACGTCCCGGGCGGTATCCGGTCCGGCGGCGCGTACGAAACCTTTCCCGTTCCCGGACGCCTCAGGGCACCGCTGCTCGCCGCCGGGCATCACCGGCGCCTGGAGGGCGCCGGGCCGCAGGAACGCCTGTTCATGGCCCTGCGCGCGGACGCTCTGAGCGCCCTGGCGCGCCGTTGCGCCCTGCACACGCTGGCCGTTGGCAGGTAGATCGGATCGGCGGCCGTCCTATGGCGGGCTGCTTGGGCGGCTGTCCCTGGTGTCGAGTTCCGGGTTCCCGGGTTCGGTTCTGTGACCTCACACTGTTTCGAGCGCTTGAATCGCGTTCTGGTGGACCAATCATGGCCTGGGCGCGGGGCCCCGGTCCGGCTGTCCGGGTCACTGCGGGGCGCTCGGGTTTCGGTTACTGCTGGTGGTCGGCCGCCCGGCTGGCCGGGGTTCGCCTGGCGGTCCGGGGCCGGGGTCTTCTCCGGGGTGTTCCTGTGAATTGACGGCCCGCCGGAATTGCCGCCGGTTTCTGTCTTGGTTTTCCTTGTCGATTCAGTCGTAATTGCCGCCGGTCGGGTCAGTTTCGGCGGGCCGTGATTTCGCGGGGCGGGTTCACCGGGGGATTGGGGCGCGGGGGTGCGGTGCGCGTCCCGGCCGCTCGCCCGTCGTGAGGGTGGCCGTCGCCCCCTGGTGCTGGGCCGTGTCCGGCGCCGTGCGGGGTGGTGGTGGCCGGCGGGCCGTGTCCGTGTGCTGCCGGGACGTTGCCGGGCCCGGGGCCGGGGCCGGGGCCGGGCCGGGCGGGGCCTGCTGCTGTTCCTGGCGGTCGTGCTGGTGCCGGGTGGCCGGCCGCCGGGTGCAGCGACTGCTGGCCCGTCAGGGCGAGCGGTGGGGGCCGGTGCCACCGGTCGGGCAGGCGGTACCGGTGCCCGCCCCTGCCGGGAGTAGCCGGCCTCCGTGCCGCGGTCCCGTGTCAGCGCCCCGCTCAGGTACTTGTGCACCGCCGCCGAGCACTCCAGGTGTCGCATCCCTTCCCGTGTACCGGGCGACCCGGGTGGTCTGCACGGCATGGCGGTGCCT
>NZ_JBHUWW010000059.1:0-21030 GCF_042669755.1 Kitasatospora sp. NPDC057223
CTGTGAGGCGGCGGCGGCCCGGATCCGCAGGGTGATACCGAGGCCGGTCGGGCTGCGGGCGGCACGGGTGCGTACCGGCAACGATCCCGACGGACCCGGATCCGGATCCGGGGGTGTTGCGCCGATCGGGCGCGGGGGTGTTGCCCCGGGCAGGTGACGGTTCCGGCCGGTCGGCGGCGGCCGGGGCGCGGCAGGTGGTGCGGTGGGGCGGGCGGTGTCCGTACCGCCCCGTCCGCCGGCCCCGCCCCCAGGAGCTCCCCGTGCCGCTGCCCCGTCCGCGCCTTCGCCCGCTGCTCGCCGTACTGGCGGCCGCCTCCGTGCTCGGCCTGGCCCCCGCCCCCGCGCAGGCCGGCCAGGCACACGACGACTCCCGGCTGCAGCGGCGCCTGGAGGAGCTGGTCGCCCGGCCGGACGGCCCGCCCGGGGTCATCGCCGTGCTGCGCCACGGTCCGCACCAGGAGGTGCTGCGGGCAGGAGTGGCCGAGGTGGGGAGCGGCCGGCCGCCGCTGCCGACCGACCACATGCGCATCGCCAGTGCGGCCAAGGCCTTCAGCGGGGCGGTGGCGCTCGGCCTGGTCGACCGCGGTCTGCTCGGCCTGGACGACACGCTGGCCCAGCGCCTGCCCGAGCTGCCCGCCGCCTGGGGCTCGGTGACGTTGCGTCAGCTGCTCAACCACACCAGCGGGCTGCCGGACTACAGCGCCTCGTCGGAGTTCCGCACGATCATCCAGGCCGACCCGCACCACCGCTTCGACTCCCGCCGCCTGCTCGACTTCGTCGCCGGCCAGGCGCTGGAGTTTACCCCGGGCTCGCGGTACGCGTACTCGAACTCCGACAACATCGCGGTCGCCCTGATGGCCGAGGCCGCCTCGGGCCGCCGCTACGAGGACCTGCTGCGCACGGTGGTCTACCGTCCGCTCGGGCTGCGGGAGACCAGCCTTCCGCAGGGCTACCGCCTGCCCCGGCCGTACCTGCACGGCTACGCCGTCCAGCCTCCCGCCGCGCCCGAGGACGTCAGCACGCAGTTCGGTGCCTCCGGGGCCTGGGCCTCCGGCGGGATCGTCTCCACCCCGGACGACCTGGCGAAGTTCGCCGGCGGGTACGCCGGCGGCCGGCTGATCGGGCCCGCCGTCCGCCGGCAGCAGCTCACCTTCGTCGACGGCGCCTCCGAGCCCGCCGGGCCCGGCCGCAACGAGGCCGGGCTGGCGATCTTCCGCTACACGACCCGCTGCGGTGTGGTCTACGGCCACACCGGCAACACGGCCGGCTACACCCAGTTGGCGGTGGGCACCCCCGACGGCAGCCGTTCGCTGGCCTTCTCGGTCACCTCGCAGGTGAACCAGAGTGGCGCTCCGGAGCTGCTGGCCGAACTCCGTGACATCCAGGAGGACTTCGTCTGCGCGTTGCTGAAGGGCTGAGCCGGCTGCCCGGCCGGCCGGGCCTGCCGAGGGCCGGATGATCGCCTGCGGCACGGTGCGAGCCCGCTGCGCCTCGGGCGGGTCAGGTGGTGATGGTGGCCACGGGTCGAGGCCGTAGGTGCGGGCGTAGCCGTTCTCGGTGCCGACGAGGAGGTCGACGATCTCGAAGTAGCGCTCCCAGAAGGGAGTTTCGCGCAACGCGTCGATGAGGAGCCGGTAGGCGTGTGGTCGTCGGCCTCCCAGACCCGGACGTCGGTGACGCGCGCGGAGTAGAACTCGGTGTCGTAGAAGCGTGACCGGACGCCGGTGATCCGGGCCTGGATCGCGGGCAGCACCTGAGTGGTGAAGGCCTCGACGCGTTGCTGGACGGTCAGGGCGAGCCACTCGGGTGTGGTCTTGACGAGGATGAACGCCGTGACCGGGAGTTCGGTCGTCCCAGCGGGCGACAGGGTGGGCATCAGGGGCCTCCGAAAGTGGCGGGTGGTCGTGACGCGCCGGACCACGGTGCGTCCCGGCGGCGGAAGGTGGGCTTCAGGAGAGGACGGCGACCTTCAGGAGAGGACCGCGGGCTTGAGGATCCGGGCGCACCACTGCTCGAAGCCGGTGGGGGAGGCGGCGCCGGGGGTGCGGGCGACGCCGGCGTCCAGGCCCTCGTCCTTGGCGCGCTTCATGTCGGCGATGCCCTGGACGAATACCTCGTTCAGGCCGTGGCCGACCAGCGTGGCGTGCAACTCGTCGAGCGGCCGGCGCTCGTAGCGGACGGGCCGGCCGAGCTTTCGGTCATGATGCGGACCAGGTCGCCGGACTGCTGCTCCTCGCCGAGCAGGAGGCGCCCGGGGTCGCATTCCGGCTCCGGGCCGAGGAGTTGGAGGCCGGCCCCGCCCTGCGCGACGGCAGGATCGACCTGGAGGTCGGGTCCATCGACCACGTGGACCCCGAAACGGGGGTCGAGGAACTGGTCAGCCTCCGCATGGTGGCGGCCGTCCGGCCCGGCCATCCGCTGACCGAGGGACCGCTGACCCCGGCCCGGCTCGCCGCCGCCCGGCACGTCGCGGTCAGCCGCCGCTCACCGGTGACGCCGTCGCCCTCGGGCTGCACCTCCTGGACATCCCCCTGACGCTGCCGCCCGTGACCGTCGGCATGGCCTGGCACCCCCGGCACGCGGCCGACAGGGCCCACCACTGGCTCCGCAACGCCGTCCGCCGGACCCTCCGCACACCCGCGAGCCCGACCGCGTGATCTGATCCGAGGAGCATCGAACAACCGTGCGTGCAGGCGGACTTCGCGAGAGTTGGGAGAAACCCTTGCCACCCCCACTGCGGCGGTTTAGCGTTTGTGCCAATCGAGCACCCACCCCCTTGCTCGACATCACGTCAGTTTGTTAGCGCTAACAAAGATGCTCCGGGAGCCAGCCGGATCACCGCACCCGGTTCGGCCTGCCCGGTGACCCGGCGACCGCCTGTGGCACGGCGCCGTCGTCGTCACGACCGCAGCACCGCCCCCACAGCCGTCGGACGGATCCCGTCCGCCTGACGGTGCACCAAGTGAGCGCTCAGCCCTGCTCCGCGGTGGGCCGGCCGCCGTTCGCGCCCTCGGTGGGCGCGGCTTCCGTTCGGGCGGCGGCCGAAGGGCCTTCGACCCGTGCAACGACGCGTCCCTCGCGAGCCACCGCGCTCCCTGCTGCCTTCTCCACGCCCGCCGCGCTCCCTGCTGCCTTCTCCATCCCCTACCGCACCCCGTAGGCCCGGTCGACGCTGCCGCCACGACGCCCGGCCGATCCGGACACGGCGCCGATCCGAGCCACTCGCTGGTTCGGGGAGCTCGGAAATCACCCCAGGAATCGAGGAGAGAAATGCAACGACTCCGGTCCGTCCTGCGACGGCGTGCCGCCGCGCTGACGGCGGCCTTCGCCGCCGTGCTCGTCGCGGGGGCCCTCGCGGGCACCTCCGTCTCGCAGGCCGCGACGTCCCAGCCCTGCGACCTCTACGCCGCGGGCGGCACCCCGTGCGTCGCCGCGCACAGCACCACCCGTGCCCTGTACGGCACTTACAGCGGGGCGCTCTACCAGGTGCGCCGCGCCTCGGACAACGCCACCCGCGACATCGGGGTCATCGGTGCGGGCGGATACGCCAACGCCGCCACCCAGGACTCGTTCTGTGCCGGAACGAGCTGCGTCATCACGGTCATCTACGACCAGACCGGCCGGAACAACCGGCTCACCCAGGCACCCCCGGGCGGCTTCAACGGCCCGGCCGCAGGCGGCTACGACAAGCTCGCCAACGCCGCGATGGCGCCGGTCACCCTCAACGGCAACCGCGCGTACGGCGTCTTCGTCTCCCCGGGAACCGGCTACCGCAACAACGCGACCAACGGGATCGCGACCGGTGACCAGCCCGAGGGCATGTACGCCCTCTTCGACGGCACGCACTACAACGAGGGCTGCTGCTTCGACTACGGCAACGCCGAGACCAACAGCCGCGACAACGGCAACGGGACCATGGAGACGATCTACTTCGGCAACAGCCGGGGCTGGGGATCCGGCGCCGGCAACGGCCCCTGGGTGATGGCCGACCTGGAGAACGGCCTGTTCTCCGGAGTCAACAGCGGCTACAACGCGAACGACCCCACCGTGAACCACCGCTTCCTCACCGCGATCGTCAAGGGCGAGCCGAACCACTGGGCCATCCGCGCCGGAAACGCACAGTCCGGCGGACTCTCCACCTACTACAACGGGGCCCGCCCCAACGCCGCCGGCTACAACCCGATGAAGAAGGAGGGCGCGATCATCCTCGGCATCGGCGGCGACAACAGCAACAGCTCCGCCGGCACCTTCTACGAGGGCGTCATGACCTCCGGCTATCCCACGGACGCCACCGAGAACGCCGTCCAGGCGAACATCGTCGCGGCGGGCTACGCGCAGGGCTCGGGCGGCGGCGCCGCCCTCAACACCGGTTCGACGATCTCGCTCCGGGCGACCACCGCCTGCTGCACCACCAACTACCTCAGCCACTCCGGTACGGGCGTCGCCACCGCGCCCGTGGACTCCGCCAGTTCGGCGACCGTCAAGGCCAACGCCTCCTGGATCGTCCGGCCCGGCCTGGCCAACACGGCCTGCCGCTCCTTCGAGTCGAAGAACACGCCGGGCAGCTACCTGCGGCACCAGAACTTCCAGCTCTACCTGCACCCCAACGACGGCAGCGTCCTGTTCGCCGAGGACGCCACCTTCTGCTCGCAGGCCGGCGTGAACGGCCAGGGCAACTCGCTGATCTCCTACAACTTCGCCGACCGCTACATCCGCCACTACGCCAACACCGGCTACGTCGCCTCCAACGGTGGCTCCAACACCTTCGACGCCACGGCCCTCTGGCCCGACGACGTCAGCTGGGCTGTCGCCGCCCCCTGGACCCCCTGACCCCGAGGCGCAGGCGGCCGTCCCCAGGGACGGCCGCGTCGTCCGGACACCCGGCTTCCCGCGGCGCCCGGACGGCTCGCCGACCGCCACCAGCGGGCGTGCCGGTAACTCCTGTGCATTCGAACAGACCGTCGGATATCGTTCCGCCCCGTGATTGATCAGCAGGGTACGAAGCTGCCGGCCGAGCCCGCCGGCGAGCCGGGCAGGGAACCAGGTCCACGGGCGGGTGCCCAGGTGGTGACGGCCTTGGCGTTGGGCGGGGTGCTGGTCGCCGGGCTCCTGCTGATGCAGCGCCGGCAGGAGGCCGCCGACGAGCCCGCCCCGGCGGCGGCCTGCAAGGCGGCGACGGCCGAGGACTCCCCGAGGTACCCGGCGCTCTGTGCCGCGTTGAACACACCCGAGCTGCCGGTACTCGTCGGGGCACCCCTGGACCGGGTGTCGGTCGCCGGGCCGGGTTTCGCGTCGAGCTGGACCGGCGCGGACGGCACCAAGCAGGTCGTCCACTCCGCCGAGGTCCAGATCGGCGGGATCTCCGTGCGCCTCACGGACGACGAGGACATGGACGTGACCGATTTCGAGATCCTGGGCTCCGCGCCGCACCACCGCGCCCCGGTGCTCGGCCACCTCAGCACCACCTACGAGATGAACACCATCGGCTTCAGCTTCTCGCTCGGCGGTGGCAGCTCCACCTCGCGCGCGCCGAGCGGGGTCGCGCACAACCTCGTGATCGGCAAGTACCCGAACGGGCGCGGCGGTTTTTGCGAGCTCGCGATCTGGCGCCAGGACGCCGGAACCCCGGACGACGCAAGCCTGTACCGGATCGCCGAAGCGGTACTGCCGACACTGCCGGGATGGGTCGCGGACACCGCCGCCCCGAGCGCTCCGCCTGCCGCCCCGTCACCCGGCCAAGTTCCTTAGAGCCGAAGACCTTTGCCCTGCTCCCGTCCGTTCGTGCGGGGCCCCGGCCGGGCGGGCCCGACGCCGTCTGAAACATGATCGGGATATTTTCCGCACGAGCCGGTGATCAAGCGGGCCATACGATGAAGGCCTTCGACACAAGGAAGTTGGCACATTCATGCGCTCGCGAATCGCCCTCACTGCACTCGCGGTCACCGCACTCGCGGTCACGGCCACCGCCTGCGACCCGGAGGGCAGTGACCAGGCCTCCGGCGCCGGTCCCGCTCCGACGACCGCAGCCGTCGCATCCACCGCTCCTCCGGCCGCTGCGCCCACGAAGGCCGCGCCCACGGCTGCGGCGTCCACGGCCGCCACGTCGGCCACCCCGGCCAAGTCGGCGAAGCCCACGGCGACCTCCACCGCCGGCTCGGGCGACAAGTCCGGCTACGGCCAGGCCTGCGGCGCCAACGACCTCACCTTCAGCGCGAAAATGGAGACCCAGGCCGGCGGCTACATCCTCATCTCCGCCAAGGCCAAGGCCGGCATCACCTGCGTCCTGCCCGGCGAGCACCCCGTCATCGCCTTCGGTTCGGGCGGCATCGAGGCCACCAACGCCGAGCAGGCCGTCGGCCAGCCGATCACGCTCACCGGCTCCGCGGTCGCCTACGCGGGGGTCAACCCGAAGAGCACCAACAACGACCAGGTCATCCAGTTCACCGACGTCATCATCGGCATCGGCAATCCGGATCCGGACCCCGCGAGCATTCCTGTCGGCGCCGTCAACGTCGACAAGCCGGTCGTCACCAACTGGCACACCAGCGCGAAGGACGCCGTTCCCGGCGTCTGATCCCCCCGCCCGCCGGGCCGCGGGGTGATGCGTCCCGGGTTCCGGTTGTCGGAGACGAACAGAGCTCCGCCGTCCGTCAGCTCCCGGAAGGCGGATCCACGACGGTGGCGGTGCCGGCGGCCTGGGGCGGCAGCGCCGCCACGACCGGATGGTCCCGTCCGATCGGACCGAGCTTCGCGCTGCCGCCGGGGGCGCCGAGGCCGGCGAAGAACTCGGCGTTCACGGCGGTGAAGTGCTGCCACTCCTCCGGGGTGTCGTCCTCGTAGAAGATCGCTTCGACGGGGCACACCGGCTCGCAGGCGCCGCAGTCGAGGCACTCGTCCGGTTGGACGTAGAGCATGCGCTCTCCCTCGTAGATGCAGTCGACAGGGCACTCCTCGATGCATGCCTTGTCCTTGACGTCCACACAGGGCAAGGCGATCACAAACGTCATCGAACTGCCGTCCTCTCCGGGTCGTTGCTGCTGCCGTCCTGGCGCAGCCGACCGTATGACCTCAAGTAACCTTGAGGTCAACAGGAGGCACTGCATGAGGAGCTACCGCTCCGGCGACGCCCGGGCGACCCCGGACGACTGGCTGAGCATCGGAGAGGTGAGCGCCCGGACCGGGGCGGCCGTCTCCGCCTTGCGGTTCTACGAGGAACTCGGTCTGATCGCGTCCGAACGCGACGACCGCAACCAGCGGCGCTACCCACGGCACATGCTGCGCCGGGTCGCGCTGGTCTCGGTGGCGAAACGGATCGGCATCCCGTTGCAGGACCTCCGGGAGGCGTTCGCCGATGTGCCGCTCGACCGTCCGCCGAGTCACCAGGAGTGGCAGCGCGCCTCGCGTGGCTGGAGGCGTCGGCTGGAGGAACGACGGCAGACCATCGAGCGGCTGGAGGCCGAGCTCACGGGATGCATCGGCTGCGGATGTCTCTCGATGAAGGCATGCGCTCTGCTGAACCCCGGTGACTCGCTCGCCGGGGACGGTGTCGGGCCCCGACGGCTGTGAGCGGCGGACCGCCGTGTCGGCCGCCGGAGTGTGCGGCGCAGCCGCCGTGCAGGCACGGGGACGGTGACCACACCTCCGGTCCTCGGGCTCGGCGACGGTGTGCTCGATCACGGCCCGCCGTCGTCCGGGAAGCCGTTCAGAAGTCGACCCGGGGCTGGTTGCCGATCCAGCTCTGGTTGGTGCCCCCGTTCGCGCCCCAGGTGACGATCGGAGTGCCGTCGGCGGGGTCGGAGCCCGGTACGTCGAGGACCAGCCCGACGGCGCTGCCCAGTTGGGAGATCGAGGGGTTGTTGACGCCGGGTATGCTCCAGCGCTGGTTGTAAGACCTCAGGCCGCAGTCCCACTGGATCACCTGGGTGCCCCACACCGTGCTTGCCCCGGGGACGTCCAGGCACTTCGAGCTGTTCCTGTTGCTCAGGACGTTGTTGCTGTTCGCGAACCACAGCTGGTTGGCGCCCCCGTGGCAGGTCCACTGGCGGACGGGAGCGCCGTTGTCGGTGCGCCAGTCGGCGACCTCTAGGCACTTGCCGGTCGCCAGGTTGCGCAGTTCGAAGGGGGCGGTGAAATGGGGGATCTGCTCGGCGCGGGCGACGTCCGGGGCGGCCATCGGAAGGGCGGTGGCGAGGCCGGCGGTGAGGGCGAGCAGAGCGGCGTGGGTGCGGTGCCTTCGGGTGGGGGCAGGATCGTTCACGGTCGTCCTCCTGAGCAGCGGCGGGTGGTGCGCTCGGCCGGGCGTGCGGGGAGGCGGAGCCCGGACTCCCCAGCGGCGTCGAGGTGTTGGACTGCCACGTCCTCGAAAAGGTTGTGCGGATCCTGCGGTTGATTCGCTCGGGGGTTGTGCTGTCTCCCGGTGCGCCGGCCTGACCGCGATGTGACCAGGAGTGCCGCGGGGCACGTGATCTGACGGTGTGACGGTTTGGGTGAACGGCACTCGGACGCGACGGTACGGCCGCCGTGACCGGCCGTACCGCGTTCGCCGCGCCGGTGCGCCGGCGGCCCCGTCCGAGGGCTCTAGCCGATGTACGCGAGCGGGACGAAGCCTCCCCCGGTGCCCGTCAGCAGGGCGACCACCTTCAGGGCGCCGGTGGCCAGGTCGATCCGCAGGACTTCATGGCGCCTGGGGTTACCCAGCTTGTCGGCGTTCTGGTGGATGGTCGTGTAGGCCGCGTGCCCGTCGGGGGTGACCACGAAGGTCTCGTCCTGGGCGCCCCGGGTGCCGCTGATCGCCTCGGGGTCGGTGGCGATCCTGCGGAGGGTGTACCGGGGTGCAGCGGGGTCGGAGACGTCGAGGGTAGCGAGCGAGATCTCGTCGCCGCTGACGGTGAGGACCTGGTCGTTCCCCACGAAGGCCTTCGGGTTGAGCGTACGGCCGTCGTCGTTGACCGCGACCGGGTTGGTCTCCAGGGTGGCCACCGGCCCGACGCGCACCTTGTGCTGGTCGTCGACGAAGGCGGCGAGCGAGCCGTCGGCCTTCGCCACGGCGCGCTCCGCCGTGGCGGTCCCCACCATCCGCCCGCCGAGGAAGGCCACCCGGTCGGGCACCTGCACGCCGACGGGTGCGTCCAGGAACCGCTCCCCGGTCCCGTTCCGCTGCCTGGACAGGTTGGCTGCGGACTCCCACGACGGTCTCGGGGCCGACGGACGCTCTCCGGCTGACCGCGGCCGAGGGATCCTCGTGGGCATGCGGTCAGGAGGCGACGGGCTGGTAGACGTACCCGCTCAGCGGTGAGAGGACCTTCCAGCCGAGAGCCTCGTAGAGCGCCCGGCCCTGGACGGTCGCGCCCAGGATGCCTGCGGACACCCCGCTTTCGACGGCAGCGTCGGTGAGTGCGCCCATCACCGTCGTCCCGAGGCCGAGGCGCTGGTGGGCCGGTTCGGTGACGATCTGGTCGAAGACGCAGGCGGTGTCCGTCAGTCCGGCCTGGCCACTCGCGGCGAGTTCGCCGTCGGCGCCCAGGACGCGGACGGAGGTCACGCCGTCGGCGGTCTCGACGGTGGTGGTGTAGCCGTCCGGTGCGGGCGCGCGCGACGGGCGCAGATCGGCGGCCATCAGGAAGCAGGGAACGGTGGGTTCCCAGTCGGACGAGAACCAGGGATCCATGTCGCCCGGCGGGAGCAGTGCCTTGATGCAGGTGGTGGGTTCGGTGATCGTGCCGATGAGTTCGCGGGCGATCGCGGTGTCGGTGCCGAGCAGGACGTGACGGACCGTCTGGGCCGGCTGTCCGACCTCGATCCGCAGCCCCCAGGGCACGTCGACCGGCTTGGGCAGCCGCCGGGACACGGCCCATCCCTCGGCCCACGACCGTGCAGTCTCCGACATTTCAGCCACTCCGGGGACACCTCTGCCGACATGAGACGAGGGTCCGTGGCCGGTGGGTGAGGACTGACTTGGATCCCTCGCAACCGCACTGTACGGGACGGAAGATGACCTGCTGAAGGCTTTCCCGCACCTGGCGCCTTGGCGCCTTGGCGGCGAGGGGACCGCCTGTCGGGGCCGCAGGGTGGGCGCCGTTCAGCCGACGGACGGGCTGCGGCGTTCGATCAGCAGTACGTCGCGCCAGGTGCCGTGGTGGCGGGCGACGCGTTCGCGGGTGCCGATCACCCGGAACCCGGCGCGGGCGTGGAGGGCGAGGCTGGCGGTGTTCTCCGGGAAGACACCGGACTGGATGGTCCAGATCCCGGCGGCCTCGGTGGAGGCGATCAGTGCCCGGAGCAGCGCGGCGGCCACTCCCCGGCCGCGCGCATCGGGGTGGACGTAGACGGAGTGCTCGACCACGCCCGCGTACGCGGGCCGGGCCGAGACCGCACTCACCGCGGCCCAGCCCAGTACCCTGCCGACCGCCCCTTCGCCGGTTTCCCTCTCTTTGGCCGACCCCAGTGCGACGTGCCGGTGCGCCGGCAGCCGGGCCGTGTCGAAGGCCGCCCAGGCGGGGGCGGCGGTCTCGAAGGTGGCGTTGCCCTCCTCGATGCCCGCCCGGTAGATCGCGAGCACCTGTTCGGCGTGCTCGGGGCCCATCGGGACGAGGGTGACGACAGCGCGGGCCAACGGGGCTCCTCGGGGGCGGGTCGGTGGGCCAGTAGGTCCGTGGCTCAGTGGGTCAGTGGTTCAGGTCGAGCAGAGCCGACATGCCCGCCACCACGGACGGCGCGACCCGGTAGTAGACCCAGGTGCCCCTGCGCTCACTGGTCAGCAGCCCGGCCTCGCGCAGCTTCTTCAGGTGGTGGGAGACGGTCGGCTGGGACACCCCGACGTCCTGGATGTCGCACACGCACGCCTCCCCGCCCGGATGTGAGGCGATCTTCGAGAACAGCCGCAGCCTCACCGGGTCGGACAGTGCCTTGAACATCGCGGCCATCCGCACCGCGTCCTCGGCGGAGAGCTCCGCCGAGGTGAGCGGCGGGCAGCACGGCACGGTCTCGGGCTCCAGGACCGTCAACTCCAGATTCGACATATGTCTATGTTGACATCCATCGATCCCGGGTGGCAAGGTCGAGATCGTCAGCACATAGATACTTGTCGAATCAGGCGGGCGGCGGAATCGGGCCGTCCCGCTCATCCCGAAGGGACCGCCGCCATGTCCGAAGCCTCCGACCTGCCCGTCCTCGTCATCGGTGCCGGCCCGATCGGGCTCGCCGCCGCCGCCCATCTCACCGAGCGAGGCCTGAACGCCCTGGTGCTCGAAGCGGGCCCGGCGGCCGCCGTCGCGGTGCGCGAGTGGGGTCACGTGCGGCTGTTCTCCCCGTGGGCGGAACTCGTCGACCCGGCCGCCGAGAAGATCCTCGCCCCCACCGGCTGGGCCCGCCCGGACGGCGCGGCCTACCCGTCCGGGGCCGACTGGGCCGAGCTGTACCTGCAGCCGCTCGCCGACGCTCTGGGCGAGAGGGTCCGCTACAACGCCCGGGTGACCGGCGTGGCCCGGGCGGGCCGTGACCGCGTGGTCGACGCAGGCCGTGCGGACCAGCCCTTCACCGTCCACGTCACGCACGCCGACGGCCAGGAGGAGCGCATCACGGCGGCCGTGGTCATCGACGCCTCCGGCACCTGGTCCACCCCGAGTCCGCTCGGTGCCGACGGCCTGCCCGCCATCGGTGAGAGCGCCCGGGCCGCGCGCATCTCCTACCGCGTCCCCGACCTGAAGGACCCTGCCGTCCGCGCCCGCTACGCGGGCCGGCGCACCGCCGTCGTCGGCTCGGGTGCCTCCGCCTTCACCGCGCTCGCCGCGCTGGCCGGCCTCGCCGTGCAGGAGGCAGGCACCCATGCGGTCTGGATCCTGCGCCGGGGCATCAGCGGCTCGACCTTCGGCGGCGGCAGCGCCGACCAGCTGCCCGCCCGCGGCGCACTCGGGCAGGCCGCGAAGGCTGCCGTCGACGACGGCCACGCCGGTGCCGTCACCGGCTTCCGCACCGCCGCCGTGGAGCAGACCGGCGACCGGCTCGCGCTGGTCTCCGAGGACGGCCGCCGCGTCGGGGAGCTGGACGAGATCATCGTCCTGACCGGCCTGCGTCCCGACCTGTCCTTCCTCGCCGAGCTGCGGCTCGGGCTGGACGACCGCCTCCAGGCCCCGGCGGCCCTCGCCCCGCTGATCGACCCCAACCAGCACTCCTGCGGCACCGTCTACCCGCACGGCGTCAGGGAGCTCTCCCACCCGGAGCAGGGCGTCCACCTGGTCGGCATGAAGTCCTACGGTCGTGCCCCCACCTTCCTCGCGATGACCGGCTACGAGCAGGTCCGCTCGATCGCCGCCGCCCTCGCCGGCGACCTGGAGGCGGCGGAGCGCGTCGAACTCACCCTGCCGGAGACCGGAGTGTGCGGCGGCGCCGGCCTCTTCGACGAACCCGCCGCCGACCAGCCGGCCGCAGGCGGCTGCTGCGCCGTGCCCGCCGCACCCGAGGTGCTGAGCATCGGCCTGGGAGCGCCGGCCC
The DNA here is from genome assembly GCF_042669755.1 of Kitasatospora sp. NPDC057223. Classification (NCBI taxonomy): domain Bacteria; kingdom Bacillati; phylum Actinomycetota; class Actinomycetes; order Kitasatosporales; family Streptomycetaceae; genus Kitasatospora; species Kitasatospora sp. NPDC057223. The sequence goes on from NZ_JBHUWW010000059.1 coordinate 12,490, forward strand.
CGTCCGCGACCGGCGGCTGCTGACCCGGCTCCGGTGTCCACCACCCGGCTGCCGCGTTCTGCATTTCCCCTTCCTTTACCCTGATTCGCTGTCATCGGCCTTACTGTGTACGGGTACTGACGATTTCCGTCCCCGCCGGAGGGCCTGTCCCGACCGTGTTCGCTCCGGTCGGGGCAGGCCCTCGCCCAGCACCCCGGCGGACGCACTCCCTGCCCCTCCTGTCCTGCCGCTCGCGGCCTGCGGGTGCGGCAGCGCGGTCGGCCGACGGGCGCCGGCCGGGCCGGGACGCGCGATCCGGCCCGGGAGTCCTCCGCATTCGTGCAGGACAACTCGCTGTATTCCGGCGTGAAGGGGTGCCAAGGGCCCATCTCGCTGGTCGAGAACGCGGAAGTCCCTCCTTGACAGTGATCCACCTCTGCGTAGGGTGGTCATCACGCCGAGTGAGATGCGCCGGGGATATCGAATACTCCCGAGAGCTACCGCGTCGGTGCCTGGTCAATGGTGATCGGGCGTTGTGGGGACATTTTCGCCGGGGGATGAATCCGAGGGGATGGGTACGGTGGTGCGGAGGGACCCGCACCGTCGTGGCGCACGCTGGTGGCGCGGGGGCGCCTTCTGCTTTTTGACGAAATTCGCGGTCCGATGCCACGGCCCTGGTGGCCGGCTTGATGCGATGCACTTCCTCGCACCGGGAAACTGCGGCGACACGTGTATCGCGGCCTCCTCGCGACCTTTTCGTGGTCGGCGGGGAAGTTCGGCCTGCACAGAAAAATAGCAGTCGATCCTGATCAGGGGGTGTGCTGTCGCGCGCCCGGGATGTGGATTCGTGCCGGTAATACGACCGAAAGCGACAGAACTCTGATGCATGCGACCTCGTTGTCGGTCGGGTCCGACTCGAAGCCGAAACTGTTCACCACGCCCTGGTGGTGGCGCTGGGCGCTCGGCACGTGCTTTGCCAGGCTGGCCGAGCCCATGGCGACGCTGGCTCTCATCAGCCTGGGCACCTTTGCCAGCGGATATTCCTACGGGGCGTTCCTGGTGAGCGTGTACGCCTTCACCGGCGCGCTGACGGCGACCACTGCCGGCAGGCTGATCGACCGCGCCGCCCGCCCGCGCCGCCTGGTCGCGGTCATGACGTTGTCATCGTTCCTCCTGCACGTCGCCCTGGCCGCCTTCGGAACCTTCCGCCTCTCCCTGGTTCTGATCACCGTGACCACCGCGCTGTGCGCCGCGCTGCCAGGGGGGATTCCCGGCCTCTCGCGCTCGGTGCTCGTCAAGTACGCCGATCCGCGTCTGCGGAACCTGGCGTTCTCGTGGGACTCGATCATGACGGAGGCCGCCTGGATACTGGGGCCGGTCGTCATCGCGGGTCTGGCCCTGTTCGATCTCCCCTGGGTGGAGGTCGTGGCCATGGCCGTCACGTTCCTCGGCGTCCAACTCTTCCTCGGCCCGCTGGTGGGGGAGGGGAGGGGCACGACCCTGCCGGACGTCGCGGAGACCGCACCCCGTTCCCTGTGGTCGTACCGCGCGGCCTGGCCCGGCCTGGTCGACTCCGTCTCGGTCGGCATGGCGGTGACGGGGATCGTCTCGGTACTTCCCGTCCTGCTGCCGAGGACCGGGGCCTCACCCGCCTGGTCCGGAATCCTCGTCAGTCTTCTGGCCGGCACCGGGATCGCCGGAACCCTCTGCTACGGGAAGGCGGCGGGGCGGATTCGGCTGCACATCACCGTCCAGTCGCTGCTCACGCTCATCGGTGTGCTCACCTCCGTGGTCGCCCTGGCATTCAGTGACAGCGCGCTGTCGGTCGCCGTGTGGGTCGGAGTGTCGGGGTTCTTCATCACCCCTTTCAACACGCAGCGATCGATAAGCCTTGAAGCCAGCATCCCGGCCGCTCTGCACACCCAGGGATTCTCGGCGCAGTTCGCCCTGTTCGGATTGGGGTCCGCGATCAGCGCCGGAATTCTCGCACTGATCGGCGGTATCACCGCGGCGCTGCTCGCCATTGCGGGGTCCGCTCTCCTCATCTCGGCCGCGACCCACGCGGCTGTGCGGAAGGAAATCTTCAAAAAATAGACCGGGGTGGAGTCTGCGCACGTCGCGGGCGCCACTGAATCCTCCTTGGGATTCTTCCGGGGCAGGGCCGGCGGGCGAGGCGATCTGTGCCGCGATCCACGCTCGACGAAATGAAACCCTCCGATAGTCAGGCGAGGAAACATTGCATAATTACGGTACGCAGACTGTGAACAGTCGTGGGCATCTGGAGATCGGGGGATGCGATGTGCTGGATCTGGCGAATACGTACGGAACACCGGTCTATGTGATCGACGAGTCCGCTGTCCGTGACAGGTGCCGTTCCTATGTCCGGGCGTTCGGCTCGGAATGGCCGCAGGTGGATATCGCCTACGCGTCCAAGGCGTTTCTGGTGGGCGAGATGGTGCGCCTCGCCACGGAGGAAGGCCTCAGTCTCGATGTCGTGTCGGCGGGTGAACTGCGCCTCGCGCTCTGGGCCGGTGCGTCACCCTCGAAGATCACGTTCCACGGCAACTACAAGACCCGTGAGGACATCGAGCTCGCGGTGGGCAGCGAGGTCCGGTCCCTGGTGATCGACTGCCTGGACGAGATCGACCTGATAGACCGTCAGGCCCGTGCGTACGGACACGTCCAGGCCGTCGACATCCGCCTCAACCTCGGGATCGACATCCACACCGACCCCAAGTACACGACGGGCAGCCTGGAGTCGAAGTTCGGACTGCAGATCCGGAGTGGCGACGCGGCGGCCGCCGTCGCGAGGGTACTCGAACGGGACCACCTGCGGCTCCGCGGCCTGCACTTCCACCTCGGTGCCCAGGTGCTGGACACGAAGTTCCACCGGCAGGCCCTGAGCGAGCTGGGCGAGTTCATCCGGGCGGTCACCGCCGGCACGTCGTGGAAGCCGGAGAGCATCACCGCGGGCGGTGGGATGGGGGTCAACTACGACGGGGTCTCCTCCCCGCCCTCCCCCGAGGACTGGGCGCGGGACATGATCTCCGTGTTCGGCGAGCAGGTCGCGCCCTACTGCGCACCGGACGTGGTGTTCGGGGTCGAGCCGGGCAGGTCGGTGATCGCCGAGGCGGGGACCACGCTGTACACCGTCGGTCCGACGAAGAGGAGCGGTGCCCGCCGGCTCGTGTCCGTCGACGGCGGGCTCTCGGACAACCCGAGGCCGATCATGTACCAGTCGGTGCACAACGTCGTACTCCCGTCGAATCCCGAACTGCGGGACGCGGAACTGCACGAGGCGACGATCTTCGGTCGGCACTGCGAGACGGACAAGCTGATCGACAGCGTCCAGCTCCCCGATCTGGCGCCCGGCGAGGTGCTGGCCGTTCAGTGCACGGGTGCCTACACGCACTCGATGTTCAACCAGCACAACAGGTTCGACAAGCCGCCCGTCGTCTTCGTCAGCGACGGCCGGGCCAGGCTCGTCGTCCGCAGGGAACAGTTCTCGGACACCATCCTGACCGAGATGCCGAGCACGGCCGCCGGCTCGTCCGACCGACATGGGGAGAAGTAGTGCGCTTTCTTGTCACCGTCCCGGTTTCCCCCGCCGTGTCCGAGTCACTGGCGGGGAGCGGCGTCCAATGCCATGCGGATCTGCATGCTGCGGACGACGGCACGCTCGCGGGTGCGCTGAGCGGGACATGCCCGCAGGTGCTGGTCACCGATCGCCCGGTCGGCCGGGAGGTTCTGCGCCTCTGGCGTGAGGCGATGCCCGAGAAGCCGATCGCCGTCGTTCGGCTCACGGAGCCGCACGGCACCCTCAGGCGCCTTCCGACCATGTACGGGCGGCCGACCTCGGCGATCCTCCCGTTCGGAATTCCGATGTACACCGTCCCCCGGCAGCCCGGCTCCGGGGGCGGCGTCGACGAGGACGCGAGCCTGTACGAGGCGCTCGCCGTCGCCGAACGGTTCGCGCAGGACCGGGAGTTCGCACAGGACGGGGAGCAGCTCGTCGAGCCGTCCCAGACCCCGGTGCGATCGTCGGGCGCCCGGCCCGGGAGGGCGTCGGTCCTCATGGTCGGCGCCGGCGTCGTGAACCTGGTCACCGCGCAGTTGCTGCACGCCGAAGGCTATGAGGTCGCGATCGTCGACGCGGCACCCGACCCGAGGGCCGGGAAGCCCTGGGCCGCCTACGGCACCTCCCGCGGCGGTGGCAACGCGCGGATGTTCACCTACACCGAGATGGACGACTACCACGCCAAGTCGGCCGACGAGGTCGAGTGCATGACCCTCTTCGACCGTCCCCCCTCGCAGGCCGGCTGGGACGTCCGCCGCCACGAGGGCGAGGAGGACCGGCAGTGGGTGCAGGACTTCCGGCGTGTCCGGCCCTGGCTGGCCAGGGCGTACAACGGGGACATCCTCGGGCTGAACAGGCGGGCCGGCGAACTGTGGCAGACCTGGCTGCACACCCGGCCGCACCTGTTCGACGACGTGGACCTGCGGCACGACATCCTGCGCCTGTACCAGGACGGACCGCACCTGGAGGCCGCCCGTCACCGGCAGAACGCGGTGGGGGCCACCGTCGCCTCCTACCGGTCCGCCGAGGTGCGTGAGAGGTTCCCGGCACTGGCGCACGCTGCCCCGCACGCCTTCGCCGGCGGCATCGTCGTCGAGGGCTTCACGGTGAACGTGCACGACTTCATGGCCCGCCTGCTCGACGACCTGGAGGCGGGCGGGGTGCACCTGCGCTTCGACCTGCGGGTCGAGGAGATCATGAGGGACGAGCCGTCGGCGGTGACCGGGGTGCTGACCGGCGACGGCCCCCTGGTCTACGACCACTACGTGGTGTCGCCCGGTGTCGACAACGACGCCCTGCGCCGTCAGATCCCCTCGCTGCAGCAGGTGCAGGGCGTCCTCGGCTGCTGGGCCACGATCCCGAACGACACCCCCGCTCTCGAACACTCGCTGAAGGTGGCGCGGCGCGGCCATGTGGCGGAGGACGCGAACGTCACCGTCGGCCGTGACGAGTCCGGGGAGAGCGTCCTGATGATCGGCTCCGGCTACGGGTGGACCGGAAGCGATCCGCACAACATCGACGAGCGGAAGCTGGAGGACATCCACGCCGCCGTCGCGGACACGGTCGAGGTGCTGTTCCCCGACGCCTACGAGAGGATCGGCGGCCGCGACGGACTGCGCGGGACGCAGAAGCACTGCGTACGCCCGTGGACCGCCTCGAACCTCGGAATCTTCGAGACGAGCGCTGCCGGCAGCGGTGCCTTCGTCGTCACGGCCGGGCACAACACCGGCGGCTTCGCCCAGGCGCCCGTCATCGCCGAAGCGGTCTCCCACGCCCTGCGCGGCGTCGGCCACCCCATGCACACCCTCTACCATCCGCTCCGGACCCAGCGCGTGTTCAACGCGATGGCAGGGTCCGGAGGGGCGGCGCACTGAGGCGGGGCCGAGCGGGGCTGCGGTCCGCACGCCGGAGTGCCGCCCCGCGTCGCTGCCCCTGACGCCGCAGGGGTCGTGGCCCCGAGCCACGGGCAAAGGGCAACGGTAGTGACTGTCCGCGACCACCCGTCCGGTGGCCGTGACCGCGCGGGGTGCCGTGGCGGGTGCCAGCGTGGGGCCATGAACAAGAACAAGAGCAACAACAAGACCGCCCGTCTCATCGTCGTGACCGAGGACCACGCGGACCCCGCCCGCCTGGTGGTGGAGCTCAAGCCGTCCGACGGTTCCCCCAAGTCCCGTCGGCCGGTCCACGGCCAGGACGAGGTGGTCCGGTTCGCCCGCGAACACGGCGCCGACGAGAAGGCGATCGACTGGAACGGCCTTCAGGACCGCCTGCCTAGCCACAAGGCCAAGGCGGCAGCCACCCAGCGGTAACACCACGAATGTGCCGCGGCTCCCGGGTAGGACCACCGGGAGCCGCGGCACATTTCTGCGTGCCGTGCCGTGCGGTGTCCTACCGTGCCGTGCCGTGCCGTGCCTCGTGCGTGTGAGGCAACCTGCCCCCGGTCTCGCGCCACCGCAACCGGCAGGGGCTGCGCCCGTACGCCGCTGCCGAGGGGGAGACCGAGGCCTCCGGCACCGGTGCTCCACTCTCGCTCCTGGCAGGCCGTACCCCCAGGATCGCGATCGCGAGGAAGCCCCGGGCCGGCGGGAGCGTCGCAACGGTCGGCCGTCCCTCGGGCGCCGCGAGGAGGACGGCCGCCGTGCGGCCCGACGATCGGGGCCACCGCCGGGAACCGGCCGGGCCGGTTCGCCGCTCTGCCCGCCCGCGGGGGCGGCCGACACGGCGACTCGTCCGTCGGGCCGGCGCCGCCCACGCGCCCCCGCCGTGATCAGCGTTCAGCCCGCGTGGGCCGTTGCCCCCCCCGCGCGGAGCGGAGTCGCCCGTCGACGTCTCCTACCTGGCGAAAGGCCACTTGGGGGCCTGCCACCGCCGTGGTCGCACACCACGGGCTCACCCCGTCCGCCGCACTGGTTCGTCTGCGGGCGGAAGGCCGCGGTGGACGCTGTCCCGGCCCGATTCCCGGGATGACCGGGCGGCCGGGAGGGTCCGTGTCCGTTGCGCCCGAAGGCCGGCCAGGGCTTGCCGAGCCGACCGGGATGGCTGGTTTCCGCCTGTGCGCGAGGTATTGACGTTCGGCCAGGGCGGCCATAAGTTCGCATCGCCTTGCTGAAACTTTCAGCAACAATCTGCAGCGAGGCGGTATGCGCCGTATGTCTCAAGGGCTCTGGTGACCCACACGCCAGGCCCTCGGCTCCGTCGAGCGCCGTAGCCGTCACGCCGAGGCGAGCCGGTAGCGGCCCCCACCGCCGAGCAGCAGCCCTCCACCCAAGGGAGTCCGTTGGTGTCGTACCTGATCCGGCAGTCCAGACCTGCCCCCACACCCCGTCCCGTCTTCGCGGCACGTTCGCGGCGCGGCCCGGTCGGCCTGCTCGCCGCGGGCGCGCTGCTGGCCGGCGCCATCCTGCCGATCGCCTTCCAGAGCAGCGCGCAGGCCGCCGCCACGCCGAACGGCGGCGACGTGATCGCCAACCTCTTCGAGTGGAACTGGAACTCCGTCGCCACCGAGTGCACCACCGTGCTCGGCCCCAAGGGCTACGGCGCCGTCCAGGTCGCCCCGCCGGCCGACTCGATCAAGCTGAACGGTGCCCACCCCTGGTGGGAGGTCTACCAGCCCGTCTCGTACGGCCTCAACAGCCGGATGGGCACCGAGGCGCAGTTCAAGTCGATGGTGACGGCCTGTCACAACGCCGGTGTGAAGGTCTACGCCGACGCGGTGATCAACCACACCGCCGGCGTGAACCAGACCAGCACCAGCTCCTACGGCGGGTCCAGCTTCAACACGTCGAGCTACACGTACAGCAACATCCCGTACAGCCGCGCCGACTTCCACGGCTCCCCGCCCTGCCCGAACGCGGACCTGAGCATCACCGACTGGAACAACGTCACCCAGGTCCAGGAGTGCCAGCTGGTCTCCCTGTCCGACGTGAACACCGAGTCGGACTACGTCCGCGGCAAGGTCGCCGGCTACCTGAACAGCCTGGTCGACGCCGGTGTGGACGGCTTCCGCGTCGACACCGCCAAGCACATCGCCCAGACCGACATGACCAACATCCTCTCCCGGGTGCACGACACCACCTGGGGCGGACGGCCCTACGTCTACCAGGAGATCTTCCCGGGCGGCAGCGGCCAGCTCGCCGCCGCCGCGTTCGAGGGCAACGGCAGCGTGCTGGAGTTCACCTACGCCTCCAAGCTCTCGCAGCAGTTCAACGGCAACATCGCCAACCTCAAGACCTTCGGCCAGAGCTGGGGCCTGGAGCCGAGCGACAAGTCCGCGGTCATGGTGACCAACCACGACCTGGAGCGCGACCAGACCACGCTGACGTACAACAGCGGCGCCAAGTACAACCTGGCCCACATCTTCGAACTCGCCTGGAACTACGGCACTCCGCAGGTCTACTCCGGCTTCCGCTACAACGACAAGGACGACTCGCCGCCGGCCGACGCCAACGGCTACGTCACCGACGTCAACTGCACCAACAACACCTGGACCTGCACCGATCGCAACCAGGGCATCGCCAACATGGTCGGCTGGCACAACGCCGCCAAGGGCCAGGCCGTGGCCAACTGGTGGGACAACGGCAACAACACCATCGCGTTCAGCCGCGGTGACAAGGCCTGGGTGGCGATCAACAACAGCTCCGCCGCCGTCACCCAGAGCTTCACCACCGGCCTCGCCGCCGGCACCTACTGCGACGTCATCCACGGTGACCTCACCGCCACCGGTGCCTGCACCGGCAGCACCGTGACCGTCGACAGCGCCGGCAAGGCCACCGTCACCGTCAACGCCGGCGACTCCGTCGCCCTGCGCACCGGCGTGGGCGGCGTGACGCCCAGCCCGAGCAGCACCCCGTCCGGCAGCGCGACGGCCAGCCCGTCCGCGACCGCCACGACGCCCAGCGGCACGACCGTGTTCTACAGCACCAACAAGAACTGGGCCGCCTACAACCTGCACTACGCCCCGACCGGTGGTGCCTGGACGACGGTGC
>NZ_JBHUWW010000059.1:21126-50677 GCF_042669755.1 Kitasatospora sp. NPDC057223
GTGCCCGGTGTCGCGATGACCGCGGCCTGCACCGGCTGGGTGAAGAAGACCGTCGACCTGGGCACGGCCACCGGCCTGGCCGCGACGTTCAACAACGGCTCCGGTACCTGGGACAACAACAGTGGCCGCAACTACGCCCTGGGCACCGGCAACATCACCGTCAAGGACGGCGTCGTCGGCAGCGGCGACCCCTGCCTCCCCGCTCCCCCCACGACCGTGTTCTACAGCACCAACAAGAACTGGGCCGCCTACAACCTGCACTACGCCCCGACCGGTGGTGCCTGGACGACGGTGCCCGGTGTCGCGATGACCGCGGCCTGCACCGGCTGGGTGAAGAAGACCGTCGACCTGGGCACGGCCACCGGCCTGGCCGCGACGTTCAACAACGGTTCCGGCACCTGGGACAACAACAGTGGCCGCAACTACGCCCTGGGCACCGGCAACATCACCGTCAAGGACGGCGTCGTCGGCAGCGGCGACCCCTGCCCCGCACCCACTCCGACCGCGACCCCGACCCCGACGGTGACGCCCACGGTGACCCCCACCGCGACGCCCACCGTGACCCCGACCACCACGCCGACGGCGACCCCGACCGCGACCACCACGCCGGACCCGGGCCCCGCTGCCGGCGGACCGTACTACGCCACCAACCCCGGCGGACAGCTCGGCAAGGCGGCGACCATCACGGTGGACGGCAAGCCCACCGAGTGGACCAAGGACATGATCGTGGCCCAGGGAGTCGCCAACGACGACCCCCGCATCTTCCGCGGCAGCCACGAGGGACCGGTCTACGACCTGTACTCCCTCTCCGCGGGCTGGGACGACGCCAACCTGTACCTGATGTGGCAGTTCACCAACGTCACGGACGTGACCGACCCCGCCCAGGGGTACCCCATCAGTGACAACGGCAAGCCCTACCAGGGCGACATCCCCCAGTCCATCGCCCTGGACGTCGACCCGGCCAAGGGCAGCAACGGCCTGGTCGGGGGCAGCGTGAGCGGCCCCTGGGGCCTGCGCACCTCCTTCGCCCGCAACGAGGTCGACCACATCGCCAACTTCTCCAGCAAGCCCGGGGTCGGCCAGCCCGCGCTCTTCAGCCTGAACTCGGCCGGCGCCTTCGACTACGATCCCGCCAACGTCCAGCAGTTCGCGGCCGCGGGCATCTCCTACAAGTACGCCGACGGCCTGGCCGCCAGCGAGGTCACCGGCATCAAGGCCACCGGCAACGCCGGCTACGTGCCCGCCAACCTGGCCGACGCCTCCCGCTACCAGAACCTGCTCGCGGCGGGCCACAGCCCGGCCCAGGACACCACCTACGAGATGAAGATCCCGCTCCAGTCGCTCGGCATCGACCGGGCCACCCTGGAGAGCCGGGGCCTGGGCATCATGCTCATCTCCACCTTCGGCCAGTCGGCCATCGGCTCCCTGCCCCAGGACCCGACCGTCCTCGACACCGCGACCGAGCCGTACGGCCCGGACAGCTCCACCTCCCACGAGAAGGACGACTACGACACCTTCCGGGTGCCTTTCGCCCGCATCGGACACTGACCACCGGGCCCGCCCGGAGGTAGCCTCCAGCTCCTGAGCTGAACGGCGGAAGTGCCTTCTGACCTGGGACGACAGAGCTTGACCAAGCTTCTGTCGTTCCAGCAGGAGGCACTTCCGCGTACACACGCCACACGGGTCTCCCGGCGGCGGCCGCCGTGCCCGTCCCGTTGGCGGAGACGATCGCGGCGTGAGCGTAGCCCTGGGAGACATGGTTCGCGGTCGAGGCCGGAGACCGGCTCCACGCGCTGCGCCGGGTCGACCCGTGGGCTGCGGGGAGATATCTGACCTGCACGACAACACGGCGTTCGGCGGGATCCCGGAGGACCTCGCCCGGTGGTCCGTGGTCCGTGGTCCGTGGTCCGTCGTCCCTGGTCTCTGGTCGGTGGCGCTCTCCGGATTCCGGCCGAGGTCAGACGAAGTACCGGGCCTGCAGCCGGTACAGCTCGGCGTAGAGTCCGTCGGCCCGGCTCAGCGAGTCGTGGGTGCCGACCTCGGCGACCCGGCCGCCGTCCAGGACGACGATGAGATCAGCTGCCCGGGCGGTCGTGAGGCGGTGCGTGACCAGGAGGGTCACGCCGCCCTCCAGACGGTTCAGATCGGCGTACTGCTGGAACAGCCATTCCTCGGCCCGTGCGTCGAGACTGGCGGTGGGTTCGTCCAGGATGCGCAGCAGCGGTGCCTGCCGCATGGCCGCCCGGGCGTTGGCGACCGTCTGCCACTGGCCGCCCGACAGTCCCTCGCCGTCCCACGATTCTCGCCCGAGCCGCGTTTCCAGCCCGTCGGGCAGTGCGGCGAGGAGCTTCTCGCCGCCGGCTGTCCGCAGTGCTTCGAGGATCCGCTGCGGGTCGTCACGGTGGTCGAGCTGCCCCAGTCCGATCGTGTCCCCGAGGGACATCTCGATGTGCACCGGGTCCTGGAAGGCCGCCGTGATCCGGGAGCGCCAGTCCTCCGGCGCGAACCGCGCGAGATCGGTGCCGTCCACCAGGATGCGTCCTTCGCCGGGCCGGTAGAGACCGCTGAGCACCTGGACGAACGTCGACTTGCCCGCGCCGTTCTCGCCGACCAGGGCCACCACGGCGCCGGCCGGGAGTTCGAGGTCGATGCCGTTCAGCGTGGGCTTCTCGCGGTTCCAGTAGCGGAAGCCGAGACCCTGCACCACGATGCCGCCGTTCAGCCGGGCCGGCACCTGCACCGTGGCGGCCGGCAGGACGGCGGCCCGTTCCGCGGCGGCCTCCTGGACGACGTCGAGGAACGCCCGGGTCGCCCGAAGCGACTCCAGGGTCCAGAAGGTCAGGTTCAACAGGCTCTGCACCTGCCCGGTGATCTGGCTGGCGACGGCGACGGCCGTGACGACGATGCCCGGCGAGGCGTCGCCGGCCAGCCCGGTCCGCACCATCAGGACGATGGCGGCCGCGTACGCCAGTACGAAGAGGAACCAGGCCAGTGCGACCGGTACCCGGGACAGCAGGTCGGTCCGGGCGATGTCCCGGCCGGCGGAGTCCCACTCCGCGCGGTGCCTGCGCCGCAGTTCGCCCGCCAGGCCGAAGAGGCGGGTCTCGCGCCCGGGTGCGGCCGTGGTGGCGAGCGTGAACAGGTGGCCGGCCAGCCGGATGCGCGGCCTTGCGCGTTCCATCGCCCCACCGCGCCTCCGGTCCGCCGCCCGGGTGGCCAGCACCGTCGGGACGGCGAAGAGCGGGAGTACGGCGAGGACGGGAGAGACCCGGGCCATCAGCACGGCCGAGGCCGTCAGGGCCAGCGCGGCTCCGGCCAGCCACAGCAGACGGTCGAAGGCCGGCCCGATGTCGCCCCGCCCGCCGCGGACCGCCGCCGCCCTGTCGGACCGGCTCGCACGCTCGTGGATCTCCAGCGTCGGCGTCGTGCCCACCACGTCGATGAACCGGCGCTCGACTTCGTGCTGGATCTCCTCCTGCAGGCGAAGCCGGGTGAAGTAGCCGGCGATGAAGGTGCCCTGGGTGAGCATCACGAAGGCCGCGACCCACAGCGCGAGCACTGTCACGCCACCGGTCGAATGCCGGCCCGCCGCGTCGCTGAGCAGTCCGAGCAGGAGCGCGAGGCCGACCCCGGTGGCCTGTTCGAGAATCGCCACCGCCACCACGAGCAGGGACCGGACGCGGTCGGTCCGGGGGCCGATCGTGATGACGAAGCGCAGGGCGCTGATCAAGACGGTGCCTCCTCGAAACGCTTTGCCTGCAAGCGGAACAGCTCGGCGTACCGGCCGTCGGCAGTGATCAGCTCCTGGTGCGTGCCGTCCTCGACGATCCGGCCGTGATCCAGCACGACCACGCGCTCCGCCTTGCGCACGGTCGCGAACCGGTGCGAGATGGCGATGGTGGTCGCACCTGCGGTGAGCTCGTGGAACGCGTCGTAGAGCTGGGCCTCGGCACGGGCGTCCAGGCTCGCGGCCGGCTCGTCCATGATCAGGACCTGCGCGCCGTGCCGCAGGCCGAACAGGGCCCGGGCGATGGCGATGCGCTGCCACTCGCCGCCCGACGCGTCGACCCCGCCCGCGTACCCGCCGGACAGCACCGTGTCCCAGCCGTGCGGAAGGCCCTCGATGAACTTCAGCAGCCCTACCCGGTGCGCCACCTCGCGCAGGCCGTCCTCGTCGTCCGCCCGGTCGAGGGAGCCGAAGGCGATGTTGTCCCGCACCGTCAGCTCGTAGCGGCCGAAGTCCTGGAAGACGGCGACGACCTGGCGCTGCCAGCTCCGGCGGTTGGTGTCCCCGATCGGGGTGCCCCCGACGCGCACGGCGCCCCCGCTCGGAGTGTCCAGGCCGGCGATGAGCCGGGCCAGTGTGGTCTTGCCGGCGCCGTTGAGACCGACGACGGCGAGCGACTGACCCGCGGGAACGGTGAGGTCGATGCCGTGCAGGACCTCGTCGCCGGTGCCGCCGTAGCGGAAGCGCAGGCCCGCGCAGGAGATGGCCGCGACCGGCGCCCGCCAGGCCTCCTCGCCCGGCCCGACGGGCGTCGCCACCACCGGGAAGGCGAACGCCTCGGCGGCGGCCTTCGAGCCGAAACCCATGCGGAGGTCGTCGTCGTCCGCCCGGAGTGTCTGCAGGAGCGCCTGGACGGCCAGGCCGCCGATCGCCAGATCACCCACCGTCGTACTTCCGGAGGCGGCCCGGTACGCCAGGTAGTAGAAGGCCGAGGCGACGGTGACGCCGGTGACCGCGACCACCACGACGACGAACAGGTCGTGATCGCGCCGGCGCCGCCAGACCTCCGTCATGTTCGCCTGCCACTGCGACCGGTACGCATCGCGGAAGTGGGCGGCGAGGCCGAAGAGGCGTACCTCCCGGGCCGCGCCCGGCGTGGTCGGCACGTCGCGCAGGTAGGACGTGCGGCGGAGCTTCGTCGTCTGGTTCACGGTCTCGACGACGGCTGCCCGGTAGTTCCGGACCAGCCGGGAGTGGATCACGACGAAGACGGCGAGGACGATCAGTCCCAGCCCCCGGGTGACTCCGGTGAGCAGTACCGCGGAGCCGATGCTGGTCACCCACAGCGAGGCCCTGGTGGAGAAACCGAAGACGGCTTCCCCGGGAGGCATGTCGATGGTTCCGTCGCCCCGGGCCCGGCCGATCCGGCCGAGGTAGGCCGGGTCCTCCAGGTGGCCGACGGTCGCCGGCTCGGAGGCGGCCGTCATCACCCGCTCGCTGAGCCGGCCGGTGACCCGGCGGCCGAGGGCCCGGCCCAGAGCCGTCCGCGCCGACTCGGCGAGGTGGGTGAGGAGGAAGAGCACGGCGACGAGGGCCACCCACCGGTAGCACTCCCGTGCCGCCGGGGTGCCCGGGCCGTGGCCGATCGCCGCGGTCAGCCCGTCCACCAGCTCGCCGACCGCGACCGTGATGCCGACCGGGGCCGCGCCGGCGAGGACGGCGGTGATCGCGGTCAGGGTGGCCACGGCCGGCGCCTGGGAGAAGGAGTATCCGACCAGCGCGGGTATCACCCACCGCTTCGTCGGGAGCGGCACCGGACCCGCATCCGCGGTCATGCCGTCTCCTCGACGTGCGGATCGCGGGCGCCGGTGCCCCGGGCCTGGGTGCCTGACATCGTTCCTCCTGGTCGACCGCCGGTGCTTCCGCCACGGCCGCTCCAGGGGAACTCCCGGCCGGTGCGCGACGACAGCGCGGTGGGACCCGATCCGGCCGGTGGGGCGACGAGCGCCTGAATGGTGACACCGTTGTCCGCCGCACCGCCAGGCAATTAACCCCGATTCCGCATGAGGGCAGGTCAGTTGCCGGGCGAGCCCGGTCGCGCTGTGCCCGCTCCCGCTGCTGCGCCGCCCGCCCCGTCGGGTCACGCGCGGTGGGTGTGCTGCTGCCTGTCGAGGAAGCCGGCGATGGTGTCCGCGAAGAGCACCGGGTTCTCGAACGGCAGGGCGTGGCCGCCCCGGACTTCGACGTACTCGGCGCCGGTGATTCCGGCGGCGAGGGCCCGCTGGTGGGCGATGGGGACGATCTGGTCGTCGGTACTGGCGATGACCAGGGTGGGGGCCTGCACGGCGGGGAGCAGGGCGGAGATGTCGACCCGGGCGTCGAGGTCCACCTGCCGGTCGATCCGCTCGTCCAGCATCGCGGTGAAACCCTCGGCGGCCGCCCGGAGGCCGTCCGTGTCGAGCGAGGCCAGAGCTTCCTGGCTGAAGACGGTGAGCTGGAGGAGGCGGGCGAGCAGGTCCTTGTCGGTGCGGAGGAGCCGGCCCCAGAGGTCGAACTGGAAGGCGGAGCGCGGGTCGGTGGTGACCCAGCCGCCGTGGGTGACGAGCGAGCGGGCCGCCTCCGGGCGCCGGGCGGCGACGGCGGTGCCCACGACCGCGCCGAGCGAGTGTCCGACGATGTGGTAGTCGGTCAGGCCGGCGGCCCCGGCGGCGGCGATCGCCTGGCCCGCCAGGTCGTCGACGGTCAGCGGGGCACCGCTGTCGGTGGTCGCGCCGGCACCGGAGAGGTTCACCGCGACGACGGTGAAGCGGTCGGCGATCGCCTCCGTCAGCGGCGCCCAGTTGGTGAGCGCGTCGGCGCCGGTGCCGTGGACGAGGAGCACTCCGGGCCCGGTGCCGGAGACCAGGTACTCGACGGTGCTGGGGCCCGAGCCGAGGGTGGTGGTGACGGTCCCGGTGACGGGGGTGGCGGTGGCGACGGTCATGGCTGATCGAACCTTTCGGAGGCGGGTCGGGTGGTCTTGCGAGAGTGGGGGCGCAGTTGGTCAGCGGTGCGGAGCGGCGGGCGGGCCGGAGGCAGGGCGCAGGAAGACGGCGATCAGGAGGGCCCCGACCGCGACGATCCCGGCATCGGCCAGGAGCGCGAGGCGCACGCCCCCGAGCACGGCCTCGCCCGCCGTGTGGGTGGCGGCCTGCGAGTGGATGCGGGCGGTGGCGACGGCGCTCATGAGCGGGGTGCCGATCGCGATGGCGACCTGCTGGGTCAGCGCGGTGAGCCCTGTGGCGAGCCCCTGCTCGCTGTCGGGGAGGCCGGAGGTGGCGGTCACCAGGTAGCCGACGATCGCGCAGAGGTGGCCGAAGCCGCCGACGGCCAGGGCGGCGAGGACGAGCAGCAGACCAGCCTGCTCCTGGCCGGCCAGGAGCAGGACGACGGTCGCGCCGCACTGTACGACGAGGGCCGCGAGAAGAGTGGACCGGCTGCCCCGGCGGGCGATCAGCCGGGGCGCGCAGAGGCCGCCGAGGAAGGCGGCGATGCCCAGGGCGGCGAAGGAGACGCCGGTGGCGAGCGGCGAGAAGCCGAGTACCTGCTGCAGGTAGAGGGTCATCAGGAAGACGGCCGCACTCTCCATCGAGAAGGTGACGAAGCCGCCGAAGTTGCCCCAGACGACCGTGGGCCTGCGCAGGATCCTGACCGGGGCCAGCGGGGCCGCGGCCCGCAGTTCGATCTGCCAGAAGAGTGTCAGCAGGGCCGCCCCGGCGGCCATCGCGACGAGCGCGGTCGGGTCCGTCCAACTCCGGTGTCCGGCCGCCGACACCCCGTAGACCAGCGCGATGAGTCCGGCGCTGACCGTGATCGCGCCGGGAACGTCCAGCCTGCTGCCCCGGACTCCACGGCTCTCGCCGATCAGCAGCGGAGTGAGGCAGAGTATCGCCAGCCCCACCGGGAGGTTGATCAGGAACGCCCAGCGCCAGCTCAGCAGGTCGGCGAGCAGGCCGCCGAGGACCGCGCCGATGGTGAAACCGGTCGAGAGCAGCGCCCCGTTGAGCCCGAGCGCCCTGGCGCGGAGCGGCCCCTCGGGGAACGCGGTGGTCAGAAGGGAGAGCGCGGCGGGGGCCGCCATCGCGGTGGCCAGGCCCTGCAGCACCCGCGCGGCGATGAGGATCTGCGGGGAGCCGGCGAGTCCGCCGAGCAGGGAGGCGGCTGTGAGCAGGCCGATACCGGCCAGGAAGATCCGGCGTCGGCCGACGAGGTCGGCGACCCGGCCGAAGAGGAGGGTGAATCCGGCCGCTGTGACGGCGAACGCGGTGGCGATCCACTGCAGGCTGTCCAGGGTGAAGCCCAGTCCGGCCCCGATCACCGGGATGGCGACGTTCAGGATCGAGAAGTCGACGGCGAGCATGAACTGCGAACCGAGCAGGAGCAGCAGGATCCCGCGCTGCCGCCGTGCCATCCGCACCCGGGCCCGCCCGGTGCCGACCGCTCTCCCGCCGACGTCGTCGTGCTCCGTCACTGCGGCTTCTGTCGTTGCGGGCACGAGAGCCCCCTCCCCGGTTCCGTCGCGGCCGCCCGCCCGTCGGTCCGTGCGGACCTGCGACGGCGCGCGGTGTCGCGGCCCTCGACGACGGTCTCCCCGTCGCCACGGCACAGACAATAGTCAGAGCTCTTACATCTGTACAAGCCTTGATGATTGTCAGGGCACGTCTAAAAATCCGAGGCGGGATAACATCCGGGTATGCGAATGCCAGCGGATGAGCGCCTCGGGTACCACGTCAAGCGGGTGGAGCAGGAGCTGATGGCCCTCAAACACGCCGCACTCAAGCCCAGCGGGCTGACCGTGCCGCAGTACAGCGCGCTGCTCCTGCTCGACGGCCAGGCCGGAATCTCGGGCGCCGCACTGGCCCGGGGCTGCATGGTCACCCCGCAGACGATGAGCACCATCCTCACCAACCTGGAGACGAAGGGCCTGGTCGAACGCACCTCGCACCCCTGGCACCGCAACGTCCTGGAGACCCGGCTGACCGAGGAGGGCAAGAAGACCCTCGACCTGGCCGACGCCGCCGCCACCGCGATCGAACAGCAACTCGTCGCAGAGTTCGACGAGGCCGAACGCGCACAACTGGTCGCCCTGCTCGCCCGCTGCTCCACGGTGCTCACCTCCAAGGACGCCCGGCCGGCGACATCCTGACCCGGGCCCGCCGCTGAAGGCCCTGACCAACGTCGCGCGGTCGGCCCGCAGGCGGCGTTCACTGCGCGCCTGAACGGCGTCAGCGGGGCCCCGGGCGGTCGTGGATCAGCAGTAGTCGTCGGCCTGCACGGCCGGTCGCGCGATTTCCAGAGCGTCGGCCCGCCTTTCGAGGTCCCCGGCGGTGTGGTCCCAGTCGGGGCCGTGCAGCCGGAGACTGCTCGCCGCCTCACGCATCAGCGCCGGATCGTCGGGCCGCTGGAGGAGCACCAGCCGGTAGGCGAGGTTGCGGATCCATACCGGCAGACAGCCGTCGGCCGGGTACGGGCACAGCTCACGCAACATGCCGAGGATCTCGTCCGGGTGGGCGAAGGTCAGTTCTGCGGCCGAGGAGTGGTGCAGCTGCTCCAACACCGGCAGGGAGTCGCCCGAGGACAGGGATCACCGGTTCACGCGGGCGCAGAGGGCTGGTGCGCCGCGGCGAGCAGACGGCATGGCAGGGCTTGTTCCTCGACCGAGTCGTTCCCGTCCGGTGCCATCCGGTACAGACGGGCCTGCGGTGTACGAGTCACCGAGTCCGTCAGCCGACCGTTGGTGAAGAGTGCGCCGACGCCGTCCTCCACAGCCCAGCCGGCCGGGAGTGCGCGGGTTGCCACGGCCGCCCGGTAGGACGATCGACGGCCCGACTCGCTGTCGTAGTGGGGGCAGACCGATCCCGGCAGGAGGCTCAATCCGTCGGGGAGGTGGGTCAGCGGTCCGAAGGAGTCGGTGTGCGAGCCCTCGGCCCAGCAGTTGGCGCCTGCGCTGATTCCGCACAACAGGGTGCCCCGGTCGAAGGCCTCGCGCAGTAGTCGGTCCACACCGTGCGCACGCCAGACCGCCAGCAGGTTTGCGGTGTTGCCCCCGCCTACGTAGACGACGTCCTGGGAGAGCAGGAAACTTCGGAGGGCATCGTCATCGAGCTCCCGCCGGAACAGGTGCAGGACACCGGGCTCGCACGGACGTGACCGGAACGCCGCGAGGAACCGCTCCACGTAGGCGGGAGCGTCACCACTGGCTGTCGGAACGAAGCACACCTTGGGCCGAGGAGTGCGTACCTGGTCGAGCACCCAGTCGTCGAGGAGGCCGTCGTCCTCGGTGGAGAAGCCGCCACCGAGGAGGGCCAGACGACGTTCCGGAACGACAGCCACGAGGGTGCCTCCTCGGTTCAGGACCCGGACACGGGCGATGCCTCGAACAGTGCCAAGCCATCGGCTACGTCCGCAACCGAATAGACCCTCCGTCGGAGCGGGCGGCGGGCCGCCTGCCAGCTTCGTCGTCACGCTGCCGCGCCGGGCCCCTGCGGCTTCGCCGTCACGTTTCTGCGGCCGCCACTCCGACCAGTTTCACCAGGAACCGGTCCACCTGTTCGTCGAGCGGGGGCCAGGCCAGGTCGAACGGGCCGCTCGGCGGACTGGGTCGGCCGTGTGAGCGCAGTCCGTCATGCCGGTTCGACGGGTAGCCACAGTTCGCAGGTCGCGGTGCTGAAGTCGTCCGCGCGGTCGAGGACCGCGACGATCGAGGGGCCAGGACGCAGACGCCACGGGTTGGAGGGAAACCACTGCGTCGCGGTCGCGGCCCAGGTCGTCTGCAGGGCCTGCGGATGCGGTCCGTCGGTGCGGAACACCGCCCACCGGCCGGGCGGTACCTCGATGGCGTCGAGATCGTCGGGGGCCGGGGCATCCCGGGAGACCGCGACCCCGTGCAGGTAGGTGAGTTCGCTCCCCTCCGTTCCGTCCGGGTCCAGGTCGTCGCAGACCTGCAGCAGGCCCCCCGGTTCGGTGCCGCTGAGGGCCTTCAGCCGTAGATGCTCCTCCTGCGGCAGCGCGGCGATGTGCTGCTGGATGTGCGGGTTGACGCCGTGGTGGATGAGCGGAACCCGGGCGGCGTGTCCGACCAGGCGGAACGCGGGGCGGTCGACGAGGCGGGTGTCCATGGGGGTGCTCCCTTCTACGGTCAGGCGGATCCTGAGCCGTGGTTGTGTGCGCAGGGGGCCTCCGTCGCGGCGCACGTCACGGGGGCCGGCGCCGTGGACGGCGCGGAATGCGCGCCCGAACGCCTCGGTCGAGCCGTATCCGTACCGGACGGCGATGCTCAGCAGATCGCCCTCGCCGCGGATGACGTCGGCAGTGGCGACGGTCATGCGGCGCCGGCGCACGTACTCCGACAGCGGCATGCCGGCCAACGACGAGAACATCCGGCGCAGGTGGTATTCGGTCGTGCCGAGCTCCCCTGCCAGTGCGTTGATGTCGAGCTCCCCGGCGAGATGCTCCTCGACGAGATCGACAAGCCGGTTGAGTGCCGAGATCACAAGGCCTCCTTTCGCTGTCAACCATGCCGGAACCACGCCGGCCGTACCCGACCGCTGCGGTCCGATGCGGTCAGGTTCCCGGACGGACACGGAACCGACGCACCCACTCGTGCCGCCTGACAGGCGCCAGCTTCAAGGCCGGCGCGTTCCTGAACCCTGCCGACGCAACTCCATGGACGAAGCGCCGTCGGTATGACGGCGCTTCTCACGTCGCGTCGACGGTGCTTCCCGATCCTGACGATGACGGATCCGCGGGAGTTCTGCACGGGGTGGTGACGAGTTCGTTCGGGCGGCAGGTGTTGAATTGCTGCCGGCGGGGCTCCGCTGGGATCCGAGGGCTCCCGTGCGACGTGCCGACCCGGACTCGCAGGCACGGCGGTCGGCCTGTGCGGTGAAATGAGTCCGACCGGGCCATGGGGTCCCACGATCGGACTGGAGTGCTTGAGTGGGGACGATTCTCAAGGGCGTACACCGCGTGCGCTGGCACGAGTTGCAGCATGCCTACGGATCTGCGACCGGCGTTCCCGGCTTGCTGTCGCGGATTGCCTGGGGCGACGCCCGTACGAGTGAGGCGGCACTGAGCGATCTCGCCCTGTGGGTCGGTGAGTTGGCCGTCTTCGACGCGACTGTCGCCACCGTCCCCTTCCTGTGGGACCTCGCGGTCACCGAGACCGTGAAGCCCCGGGCCGGGGTGATCGAGTTGCTGCGGACGATCCTCGAACGCGGCAACCCGCCGCAGCCGAGGGTACAACTGGCCGCTCACCAGGCGGTGCTGGGCCGCCGGGCGACAGCGGGCCAGCTCGCCCACGCCAGTGATCCTGCGGTGCGGGCAGCAGCTCGGGACCTGTTGGCTGCGATCGACGGTCATCCGGGTGAGTCCTGCTGCCGGGTCTGATACGACGGCCTTTCCTGCCGCTCCCTGCCGCTCCACGGCCTGACCGGCCGAGAACGGTTTTCTCGGCACGCGCGCGGGTGCTGGGAGGCGGTGGAGGACAGACCCACGGTCCTGCGGCCTCGGCCCCGCCCGGGATTCGACACGGTGAGGGCGGTGGCCCGTGATGTGCCGCTGACCCAACGCGCAGCAGGAGCTGCGGTCCGCGAAATGCCCTGGTGCGAAAGCCTCTTGACCTGCTGAGATACGAGAACGAGCCTGCCGGACCGAAGTCGACGAGCACCTGGAGGAGCACCAGGCCGCCTGCATGACCGCGGCCCGTGAGAGCCTCGCCCGTCCGCTGAGGCCGAGCAGCCCGTCAGGCCATCGAGCAGATGCCGGGAGTCCGCGCGAGCGGTCCGATCCCCGATCCCGCTCGCCGGACGTGCGGTTGTCGAGTCGGCTGCGCCCGTCGCAGCGTAGGCCGGAAGCCCTGGCAGTGGAGCTACCAGGACCTCCGGCCGTTCTGCGATCCACCCGCAGCGGCCGTGGCCGTTGCTTCTGGCACGGCGGGTTCGGACGATGCACGGTCCCGGGCGGCGGGACCGTGCCGCTAGCCCGCGTACGTCTCGAACTCGGCGATCTTCGGCGTTCCGGTCGAGCTGGTGATCTCGAAGGTGATCTTGCTCAGCGAGGTGCGGGGGACGGCGATGGCGCCCGCACCGCTGCCGGACGTCAGGACCGCGCCGGTGTCACCGTTGAGGACCCTCCAGGAGCCGATGCTGCCTGCGGAGCCTGCTGCCTCCCGGATGATGATGCTCGCCACGGCGGTGGGGGAGGACCACTTGACCGAGACGGAACCGGTGGAGCCGGCCGGCGACCAGAAGGTGCTCAGGTTGCCGTCCTTCACGTTGCCGTAGCTCGTCCCGCTGGCCTTGCTGGAGCCGTCGGCACCGGCGCCGATGCTGAGGTTGGTGCCGCTGGGCTGGGTCGGGGAGGACGTGGGGGTGGTCGGGGTGGCGGTCGGGGTGGCGGTGGGGGTGGTCGGGTTCGGTGACGGCGTCTGCGGCGTGCAGTTGCCGTTCGACACCTTCAGTCCCTTGTTGGCCCCTGCGGTCTGGCTCACGATGTCCGGCACGCAGCCGGCCGCATCGAGGCTGAAGGAGTAGGGGATGCTGACCGTGGCGGTGGACTTCACGTCGGGACCGGCGGGGTTGTTGTCGGTGCCGGGGCTCGACCAGGTCACGTTGTCGAAGATGTTGCCGGCGACCTGCCAGTAGCCGGCTGCGCTGGTGTAGAAGGTGCCCAGGACGTCCTTGGAGTCCTTGAAGTAGTTGTTGTCCACCCTGGCGTGGGCTCCGGCCCGGGAGTTGATCCCGGACTCGTTGAGCTTCACGTAGTAGTTGTTGTAGATGTGGGCGGTGCCGCCACGCAGCAGGGGTGCGCGGGAGTCGATGTTCTCGTACAGGTTGTGGTGGAAGGTGATGTAGTTGTTCGAGAGCTCCGTCTCACTGGATCCGATGAGGCCGCCTCGGCCGGAGTTGCGCAGGGTGCTGTAGGACAGCGTCACGTACTGGGTGTTGTCCTTCATGTCGAAGAGCCCGTCGAATCCCGCCGACTCCCCGCCCGACGCCTCCAGGCTGGCGTGGTCGACCCAGATGTTGCGGACGTCGGTCTCCATGCCGATGGCGTCACCACCGTTGGAGATCGGCGAGCCCGACTTCTTGACGTTCTTGACGGTCACGTTCTGGATGATGATGTTGCTCGACTGGCGGATGTGGATGCCCAGTTGGTCGAAGACGGCGCCGCTGCCGACGCCGACGATCGTGACGTTGCTGATCTGCTTGAGCTCGATGACGCCCGCAGCGGTGTTGCAGCTGGCGCCCGACACCTTGTCGGTATTGGCGTGGTTGATGGTGCCCTCGACCTCGATCGTGATCGGGGTGCTGGCGCTGGCCCGGCCGCACAGGGCCGCATGGATCGCGGTCCCCGTGGTGGCACGCACGGTCTGCCCTCCCGCACCGCCGGTGGTCCCACCGTTCTGGGACGCGTAGCCGGTGGCGCTGCCGGTCACTGCTGCCGATGCCGAGGGCATCGCCACGACCGCACCGGTCGCGGCCGCCAGGGCGGTCGTGGCGAGTGCCGCACGGAGGCGCAGGGCGACTGGTCGTCTCATGTCCATCTCCCGATTCGTTGTCGAACTCTGGATGTTGGTGCTGCGTACCTACGCCGGCCCTGTCGACGGACCGTCGAAACTGCCGACCTACCGGTCTGCCTGTCTGTCGACTTGTCGACCTTCCGCCGGGCAGGCACTCGCAAGTCCCGTTGCGCGTGTCTGCCCCGGAGTGACCGGGTCGGGCTCTCCGTCGAGGCCCGGCTCCGCGAGGCCGCCGGTCATTGCAGCCGTCGCCGGTCACCGCGGCCGTCGCCGTTGCAACGGCGACGGATGGTGATGTGGGTCTTCGGCCGTTCCGTGGCGGGTCGACAACCTGCGTGAAGTCCCGCGCCGGCATCAGTCCATGCCGAGGTCGCGGTCGATGCCATGACGGCCGCATCAACCGGAACGAGGCTTGCGAGTGGGGGCAGCGCTTTCTGACCGCGAGAGTAGGGCCGCTTCTGACGGACTGACAAGGTTCTGGTCACATATGGGATCTGTACTGGTGTACCCCGGGTGACCTCAATGCGCTGATGAGATGCCACTTCAGCGAACTTCTTCTTGCAGTCGGATGCTTGGACAGCAAATCCTCTTGTCGGATGGGCATCCAGCAGCGAATTCGCCACAAGTGCACAGTCAAAGAAAGTTCACGATGACGAGTCAGGTTCATGGGTGTGAACAAAGACAGGCCTCCCCGCCGCTTCCGCGGGCGGGTCCTGCGGTCTGACGATCCGTTGGGCAGGGGGGCTTCGGTGCGGCCCGGCGCCCACGCCGAGAGGTCCCGGTGCCCCTTCGGCGCAGGATATTTCCGGCTGATTGACCTCATCCTGTCAGGACTGTGGACACCCGGGCGGGGAGTGGTTAGGTTCCGGGAATTCACATACGTCAATGCCGTCCATAGATATGAATCGCTGCAGAGGCGGCGCGGCCACGGCCCACCACAGGCCGTGAAGATCCTGGAGGCCGAACGACATGCACACCCTGGACTGGCTCGTTCTGGGCGGGTACTTCCTCGTCATGGTGGCCATCGGAGTCTGGTCCCACGCCCGCGTGGGCACCGTCGACGACTACTTCACCGCCGGCGGCAAGATGCCCTGGTGGCTGGCCGGCATCTCGCACCACATGTCCGGCTACAGCGCGATCATCTTCACGGGCTACGCCGGCATCTCCTACCGCTACGGCGCCACCTCATACTGGACGTGGGCCTTCCCGATCGCCCTCGGCGTCGGCGCCGGTGCGACCCTGTTCGCGCCACGGCTCAACCGGGTCCGCGCCCGGCTGCACCTCGTCTCCCCGCTGGAGTTCCTCGCCGTACGCTTCAACGTCCCCACCCAACAGGCGATCGCGTGGTCCGGCGGCCTGCTCAAGGTCGTCGATGTCGGCGCCAAGTGGGCCGCCATCTCCACCCTGCTGGCGACCTTCACCGGGCTCTCCATCATGCAGGGCATCGTCCTCACCGGCGCGATAACCGCCTTGTACTGCACGGTCGGTGGGCTCTGGGCCGACGCCCTCACCGAACTGGGGCAGTTCGTCATCCAGCTGATCGCCGGGCTGGTCATGCTGATCGCGGTCCTGGCCAAGATCGGCGGCATCTCCGGTTTCTGGACGGTCTGGGACAAGCTGCCCGCAGGCCACGCCGACCCCGTCGCCGGCCCCTACACCACGGGCTTCCTGCTCGCCTTCCTCCTCATCAAGTCGCTGGAGTACAACGGCGGCATGTGGAACCAGGCGCAGCGCTACATGGCCGCACCCGGCCCCGCCGAGGCCAAGCGGGCCGCCCGGCTCTCCGCGATCCTGTGGCTCGTCTGGCCTGCCGTCCTCTTCTTCCCGATGTGGGTCTCGCCGCTGCTGGTGCACGCCCAGCGCCCCGACGCCTCCGACTCCTACGCGCTGCTCGCCGAGTCGCTCATCCCGCACGGCCTGCTCGGGCTCGTGGTGGCCGGCTTCTTCTCCCACACCATGGCGATGTGCTCCTCGGACGCCAACGCCATCGCCGCAGTCTTCACCCGCGACGTCATCCCGGTCTTCTCCCGCACCGCCCGGGCGTGGAACGTACGGGCGGGGCTGCTTGCCGCCCGGATCGCCACCGTGACGTTCATCGGCCTGTCGATGGCGGTCGCCACCCAGGTCAACTCGCCGACGTTCCGGGACATCATCACCGTCGTCATCAAGTGGGTCGCCGGACTGATCGGGCCGATCTCCATCCCGCTGCTGCTCGGTACCCTGCCGTTCTTCCGCCGCTCCGGCCCGACCGCCGCGCTGACGTCCTGGTCGGTGGGCCTGTTCGCCTTCTGGCTCACCAACTACGGCATCTCGGGCCTGCCCACCTCCGTCTCCACCGCCACGCCGGTCCTGACCTCCCTCGTCCTGTTCACCCTGATCGGCTTCCTCCGCCCCGAGGACACCCCGGAACGACTCGCCGTCGTCGCCGCCGTCAACGACGACGACGCCCCGGCCCCGGTGCCCCGCCGCCTGGCCGTGCCCGCCGCCGAGTGATCCGCCGGTGGCCCGGGTCGTCCGTGGGACGGCCCGGGCCACCGGTAGGGCCTGCGGCGCCGTGCCGCAGCTGACGAACGGGGTGCGGGTAACGACCCGGTCGTCCGTGGAACGGGCCGGGTGGCAACCGCGGGCGGACCGCCACCAGGCACACGAGTACCGGATGGCTCGGACCGCATCGACGCTGGACACCGCCGGACCGGACGGCTCACCGGGCTCGGCCGGCGGCCCGACGACGCGGGCACGACCGCCGAGGATGCCGGGCCTTCGTGTGCGGGTGGCTGCTGGAGTTCGGGTCCTGGAACGACATCGACCACACGAGCCGGTACTCGCTCGCACACTTCCGATGAGCCGCCGCCAGGGGTTTACCGGCTGCGCGGGGAGGGGCAGGATCGCCCCGAGCGGGTGCGCGGCACCCGGGGGTGCTCCGAAGGTTCAGCGAAGGCGTCCGGGCCGGCGGGGTGAGGGGAGAGGTTTTCATGGATCCAGCCACGCTCGCGGCCGTCGTGGGGTCGTCGCTCGTCGGGGCGATGGCCACCGACGCCTGGGAGCACGCGCG
Source organism: Kitasatospora sp. NPDC057223 (assembly GCF_042669755.1). Taxonomy (NCBI): domain Bacteria; kingdom Bacillati; phylum Actinomycetota; class Actinomycetes; order Kitasatosporales; family Streptomycetaceae; genus Kitasatospora; species Kitasatospora sp. NPDC057223. The sequence goes on from NZ_JBHUWW010000059.1 coordinate 38,467, forward strand.
TGACGGGGTGGTCGCCGTGTGGCGCCGGTTCCGTCCGGATCGTGCGGATCTGGTCGGCGAGGACCTGGCCGAGCTGCGGCGGGAGGTGCTGGTGGCGCAGGAGCAGGGCGACGAGGGCTTGCAGGACGCGCTCGCCGCGGACTGGCAGCAGCGGTTGTCCGAGTTGCTCCGCCGGCAGCCCGAGCTCGCGGGGGAGTTGGAGAGGGTGCTGGACGAGGTGCTCGCTCCGTCGCTGCCGGAGGAGGCCGTCGGCCGCGTCTACAAGCAGACGAACATCGCCCAGGGCAACGGGCGGGTCTTCGGGGTCCAGGGCGGGAACCTGATCTATCACGAGGGCAGGGAGCAGGGCGGCAGCCCGGCCCAGGCGGCCGACTGACGCCCGCGCCGGTCAGTCCGCGAGCTCCGAGCGCAGCGTGTCACGGTTGGCCTCGAAGCGCCTCAGGTCGGTGGTGAACGCCGCGGGGTTCGCCGACGCCAGCTCCCGCTGGATCGCGATGGCCTCCTCGGTCAGTGTCAATCCCTTGCGAATGAGGCCTAGTTGGGCCCAGTGGGAGGCCAGGTTGGCGAGCGCGCGGGCCAGCGCCGACCGGTACGCCGACGGGTGCTCGTCGGCCAGGGTCCGGTAGATGCCGACGGCCGCGTGGGACATCTTGATGGCGTCCTCCGTACGGTTCACCGCGGCGAGCCGGTTACCGAGGTTGTTCAACGCCATTCCGAGATTGTCCCGGTTGAAGGCCTTGCCGCTCGCGGCCAGGCCGCGGTGGATCTGCACGGCTTCCTCGGTGGCCGCCAGGGCCGCCGTCGGCCGGCCGACGGCAGCGAGCCGGTTCCCGAGGTTGGACAGCGCGGCGGCGAGGAACTCCTCGTGCAGGCTGGGGTTGACCACGGCCAGTTCGCGCCAGTGGGCCACGGCCTCCTCGCTGGTCGCCAGCGCCTCGGCGCTGCGGCCCGCCGCCCACAGGTAGATGCCGAGCCCGGTCAGCGCGCGGGCGAGGGCGGGCCGGAAGGCGTCCGGGTTGACCGTGGCCAGCCGGCGGCGGATGCTCACCGCCATGGCGGCGGGGCCGCATGCGTCCGCGCCGCGTCCCATGCCCCACAGGTGGTTGGCGACGGTGGTCAGCGAGGTCGCGAACTCGGGCTCGTACCGGTCGGGGTCGGCGGCAGCCAGGTCCCGGAAGACGGCGAGTGCGGCGAGGCCGGTCTCGACCGCGTCGGCCCGGTGTCCCAGCTGGAACTGCGCGATCCCCGCGTTGACCAGCGCGCGGGCGAGGCCGGGCCGGTAGCCGTCGGTATCGGCGTCGGCATCGGACAGCCGGTCGTACAGCTCCACCGCCTCGCGGGCGGTGTCCACGGCCTCTGCGAGGCGGTCCGCCTCCAGCAGGTGGTGGACCAGGTTGCTCAGGGGCCGGGCCAGGTCGGCCTGCGGGGCGTCGGGGTACTCGGCTGCTGGGTACTCGGCTGCATGGCGGCGGGCCAGGAGCACGGCCTCCTCGGTGGCGGCCAGGGCCTCGGCGTGCTGCCGCAGCGCCGACCGGCACGCGCCGAGGTTGGCCAGCGCACCGGACAGACCGGGCAGGTGCCGCGCGGGGTCCTCCTCGGCCGGGCCGCGCAGGCACTCGACCGCCCGGACGCTGCTGTCGAGCGCCTCGCGGGCGAGGCCGGCGTTCGACTGACGAGTCGCCAGAACGGCGTGCAGGAGGGCTCGTTCGGCCGGATCGCGGGTCAGGCCGAGGCGGTGCGCGGTCAGGCGTGCGGTCACCGCCGCGACGCCGACGTCCAGGTCGGTGTGCCGGCCCTCCGGGAGGTGCGCCTCCAGGGCTTCGAGGACGGGGACGATGTCGGGGAGGCCGGAGAGGATGGTCAGCGCGGCGCTGCCGGCGTCGACCGCGAGCCGGGGGTCCGTCAGCAGCAGCGGGTGCAGGTACTGCGGGCCGAGGTGGTTCCAGTGCTGGGCGGCGGACAGCAGGAAGGTGACCGCGCGGGCGGTCCAGGGAGCCGCCGCGCGGCCCGGGTCGCGCTCGGCCGTGCGCCGTTCGAGCAGTGCGGAGGTGTCGGCGGCGGCCCACGGCTGCTCCGGGTAGGCGAAGTGGTGGCCCGGCATGGTCAGGGCGAGGAAGTCCTCGGCGAGGCGGTCCGGGTAGAGGGGCTCCATGACCTGGTCGGCGGCCGGTTCGGCAGGTGGGTAGCAGGACGTGTGGTCGTCCAGCACCTCGGGGGCGTCGGGTACCCGGAGCCGGTCGAGGACCGCCGCCCCGGCCGCGCGGGCGAGTGTGCCGGTCAGGACGGCGGCGTACACGGTTCGGTTCATGACCTCGGGCGGTGTCCGGAAGCCGTTCCCGTCCTGCGCGGCGTTGGCGCCGTCGGAGTACTGCCGGGCCCAGTGCAGCCGCTCGCGGTCCAGAAGGTACATGGTCAGCCCCGGCTGGTCCGTGGGCAGTTCGATGCTCGGCCCGGACTCTGTCGCCGCCCCGGCCGCATGCTCCGTCCCGGCGCCGGTGCCGGTCCCGATCGCGGTCTCGGGTTCGGTCCCGATCGCGATGGTCGCCGCGCGGACGTCGACGGCGACCAGCGCGGCCATGTGGACGGCCAGGGTCAGCCCGAACTCCGCGTCGCCCAGCGCGGGCGGCGGGTGGACCATGGTGGCGTCGTCCACCCGGTAGATCCTCGCGAAGGCATCGCGGGCGGCGGTGAACATCGCGCCGCGGCCCTCCCCACCGGGAGACAGGGCCGCGAGGGACTGGACGGAGACGGTGGCCTGGTAGGTGTCCAGGATGCCGCGGAGCTGGGGCAGTTCGTTCATGGTGCGCCCCAGCATCAGCACCCGGGTGGTCACACCGCTCCGGTGCAGCAGGGCGTTCTTCAGCAGCCAGGTCAGGTTGGTGGTGAGCCACCGGTCGGCGTAGTCGACGATCAGCAGCACGCCGGCAGTTCCGTCGGGGCGCAGGTCCTGGCTGCCGGGCTCGATCGGGTCGGCGTCGGGGCCGTGGAAGGCGACGACGACCTTCCAGCCGGCCTCGGCGGACTCGTCGGCGAAGCGGGCGGCGAGGCGGCTCTTGCCCTGGCCGCCCGGCCCGTACAGCCACCGGACGCCGAGCCGGCCGCCGTTGTCCCGCCACTCCCGCAGCCGGTCGAGTTCGTCCTGGCGGCCGGTGAAGGGGACCACGGCGCGACGGGCGTTCAGCATCCGGCTCGGCAGCTCGCGGAGCCAGTCCCGGTCGGTGTCGGGCGGGCTCTGCCAGTTGCCGAGCAGGTAGAGCGGGAGTCCGCCGGCGCCGTGCACATGGATGTCGGCCCCGATCGCGCCGAACGCGAAGCCGTTGACGGCGATGACGTTCTGCACGTACAGCGGTTGCGAGTCGGCGGTGTTGCGGTCGGCGTCGCTCACTGGGCACCTGCCCCTGCTTCGGCATGTGACGGACAGTCAGGAGAATTCTATCGGCCCGCCCGCCCGTATCGGGAGGGAAGCGGAGAAGTCGGCCCTCGACGCGCTGGCGAGGTGGCGGTGGACCTCCTGCGCGACGGAGCGCTTGACGGCCGCGGCCGCGGCGAGTGCCTAGAAGGACCGGAAGATGCCTGCGGGATCGGTCCGGGCGGCATCGGTGACGTCCGCGAAATCCAGGTTGGCGATCGACAGGTTCGCGTGGATGTCGTGGATACCGGCCGGGACGGTGCGGACCGATCCGCCGTAGGCCTCGAACTCCTCGTCGCTCTCGCACTCGTCCCTGGTCAGGACCGCCACCGCCAGCAGTGCGTGGTCGTGGTCTCGCATGGTGATGCGGTCGGCGAGGAAGACGACGCTCAGATCCTCGTCCGCGGCCACGGCGGCGGTCACGTCGTCCGCCGTGGCACCGGCCCAGGCCGGGTCATCGACGATGTGGACGGTGGGCTCGTAGTCGTCGTCGCCCCACGGCATCGATATCTCCGCGCGCACGGCCTGCCAGGCGGTCTCGTCGCCGAAGTCGGTTCTGATGATCAGCGCGGCGAACTCATCGCGTCCGGTGACAGGGGGCAGCACTTCGGGCTCCGTCTCTGTGGGTGCGGGTACCGCGTACAGGGTGCCGGCCCGCACTGACAGGCGGTCGAACTCGGCCGGCACTGGTCAGCGAGACCTGACCGGCCCCTCACGGGTCAGCGTATCCAGGCCGTCGCCATAGGCCGTCGGCGGAACGGTTGGCGTACCCAGGTCGAGGACGCGCGCGAGCAGCGGGGACAGGGCCATCCGGACGGTGCGGCCGGTGCGCAGGCTGGGGATGTGCCCCGTGGCTGACCCGCCGGGACGCGGGCCGTTGCCTGGGCCGCGTCGACAGGGCCGTGGTTGGGGCTCTGTCGTCGGCCGCCGCGCAGCAGCCGATCAACGGCTGCTGTCCGGGTCCGGGTGGTGGACGGTGAGGTCGCCGTAGGCCCGCAGGATGCCGGCCAGGTCACCGGGTTGGTGCCGCAGGGTGGTGTCCAGGAAGGAGAGGGTGGCTGCGGCGACGATGCGCGGGCTCGCGGTGCGGCCCAGGGAGCCGACTATGGAGGGTACGGGCGGCAGGTACAGCGGGCCGTCCATGAACGTGAGGTGTGCGGCGCCGGGGACGGTGAGCCGGTAGCTCGTCGCGGTACTGGCCTGGAGCGCTTCGGTGAGGCGGGGTAGGTAGCGCGGGTCGGTTGCGGGGGTGACGGCCTGGGTGAGTGCGAGCGTGGGCTGGTCGAGGGAGGGGGTCGTGGGGCCGTGGGGGTAGCCGTCCAGATCGATGACGGCGTCGAACCGGCGGTCCTGCCGGGCTGCCTGGAGAGCGGCAGCACCACCCATGGAGTGGCCGGTGACGGCGACCCGGCCGGTGTCCAGGCGTCCGGTCAGCGGGCCGGCGATCTCACCTCGGTCCAGACTGTCCAGCTGGGTGAGGACGAAGCTGAGGTCGGCGGCTCGGACCGCTGTCCAGCCGGCTGCCAGCTCGTCGTCCTTGTCCCGGTCGCCGGTGGAGGCGATCCCGGTGTTGACCGTTCGGCCGTCGGCGAGGAGGACGGCGGCGGAGTCGTACGGATGGTCGAGCGCGGCGACCACGTAGCCGTGGCTGGCCAGTTCCTCGGCCCAGGCGGTGTTCTGGGTGCGCACGCCGCCCGACCCGGGGGAGAACAGCACGACCGGGAACCGTTCGCCCCCGCCGCTCACCGGGGCGTCGAAGACCGAATGGGTGTGGGCACGTGAGACGCCGGAGACCAGGAAGCCGGGCAGGCCGACTTCGCGGGCGAGGGCGTCGGAGACGGTGCGCGCCTCGTGCTCCGTGCGTCCGAGGTACCGGGCCCGCTGCGCGCCTGCGGGGCTCTGCTGCGCGGGATACCAGAGCTGCACCACGACCGTGCGCCGGTCGTCCGGATCGGCGGTGAAGCTCTCGGGCCGGCGTGGGTCGGTCCACTGCTCCACCCGGGTGCCGACCGCGAAGTCGCCTGACGGTTCGGGGAACGCGGGTACGGGGAAAGCCCAGGCGGCCACCGGGCCCGTGGCGATCAGGCCGGCGCAGGCGACCGATCCCGGCAACGCCAGCCACCAGCGGGCCCGCCGCGCCGGCCGGCCGGTACGGCGTCGCAGCAGGGGTGAGAGAGCGAACGGCAGCGCCACGGCAGCGCCGGTCAGTACCGGCAGCATCTGCCAGCGGATCCCCACCACGCTCAGCGCGATCGTGCACAGCACGAGTTCCGCCCCCGCCACGATCGTGACGCGTGGTCGGGCGGCGGAGGGAAGCCAGCGCGCCACCACCAGCGCGAAGGCACCTGGAAGGGAGAGGAATTCCGGAGGGGACATGTACAGCCCCGCGATGATCTCGGTCACCCGGCCATCCTCGGGGCGGGGCAGGCGATGCCACATCGATCCCGGGTCGGCATCGCCTGCGATCGCAGTCGCAATCCGGGGCCCGCCCCCGTGCGACCGGAGTCGCAGTCGCGCGTGCCGGGTGAACGGCTGCTTGCGACCGCAGGAGGTGAGGGGCCTCCTCCTGCGGTCGTACCCCGGCCCGATGCAGTCAGACGGTGGACTGATGTGCTTCGCGGGTCCGCGGCCTAGCGTGACAGGGCCGCAGTACATGCTGGGCTGCGCCCCCGTGTTGACCCGGCCCGGCTCCATCCGGTGCGGTGCCGGGCCCGGCCGGGGCCACCATGATGCTGAACCGACAAGGACGTGTGATGACCGAGGAGGCCGCAGGGCCCGGCGATGCCCGCCCGGTGCGCTACCGGGACCGCGTGCGGCGGACGAGGACAGCCTCACGGCTGACGAGATACGCCGACCTGGCCTCCGCGCGAGAAGCGAGAGCGGCGAGAGCGGCGCGACCGGTGGGACCGGTGGGACTCTTGGGAGCCGCCCGGCGCTGGGCCCTGCGATGGCCGCCCGTGATGGGGGACTCGCTGTTGCCGGCGCTGCTCCTGCTCGACATCGTCACCACCCGCGCGCCGAAGGAGCTCCCGGCGGCCGTGGCCCTCACCGCCGCTCTCGCACTGCCCCTGGTGTGGCGGCGCCGGGCCCCGCTCACGGTGTTCGGCGCCGTGGCAGCCGCGGCCTTCGTCCAGTGGCTGACGAACGTCCAACTGCCCGCCGACATCGCCCTGCTGGTGGCTCTCTACACGGTGGCCGCGAACTCGGGCCGGCGCGGCACGCTCCTCGCCGCTGCCGTCGTGGAGGGCGGGGCCCTGCTGGCCTGCCTGCGCTGGGCGACGGAGGGCGCATTCCTGACCCCCTTCGTCGCGGTGACCGCGATGGTCCTCGCCGCCGCCGTCCTGGGTGTGAACGTCCGGACCACGCGCGCCTACCTCGCGGTCCTGGAGGAACGGGCTGCCCGCCTGGAGCAGCAGCAGGACCAGCAGGCGCGCCTGGCCGTCGCCGAGGAGAGGACACGCATCACCCGGGAGATGCACGACATCGTCACCCACAACCTGTCCGTCATGGTCGCGCTCACCGACGCCGCCGTCTACGCGCAGCACCGGTCGCCCGACCGGACGACCGCCGCGATGCTGCAGGTCTCCGAGACGGGCCGGCAGGCCCTGACCGACATGCGGCGCACGCTCGGCATCCTGCGGACCGACGAACCGGACGCGCAGCGCCACCCGTTGCCCGGCATCGCACAACTGGCGGCCCTCGCCGACCAGATGGGCGCCGCCGGGCTGCCGACCCGCGTCGAGGTCCAGGGCGGCCACGCCCACGTACCCGCCACCGCACAACTCACCGTCTACCGCCTGGTGCAGGAAGCCCTGACCAACACCCTCAAGCACACACCCGCCGGTACCCACGCGAAGGTCCGGATACGGTGCTCGACCGAGGCCCTCACCGTGGACGTCATCGACACCGGCCCCTGCCCGCCACCTTCCACCGCCGCACCGTCCGGCCACGGCATCCCCGGCATGCGTGAGCGATCCGCCGCCTACGGAGGGAAGTTGCGGGCCGGACCGCTGCCCAGCGGCGGCTGGGGAGTCCATACCCGCCTCCTCCTCGGCAGCAGCGGAGCGGTGTCCGCATGACGATCCGCATCCTGATCGCCGACGACGAGGCGCTGCTCCGAATGGCCTTCAGCACCGTCCTGGAGGCCCAGCCCGACATGGCACCGGTCGGCGAGGCCGCGGACGGCAGCCAGGCCGTACGCCTCGCCCGGGAGCTGCGCCCCGATGTCGTCCTCATGGACGTCCGGATGCCCGGGACGGACGGGATCGAGGCGACCCGGCAGGTCATCCGGCTCGCCCCGCAGAGCAGGGTGCTGATCCTCACCACCTTCGACCTGGACGAGTACGCCTTCGCCGCACTGGGCGCCGGAGCCTCGGGCTTCCTGCTGAAGAACACCAGGCCCGAGGAACTGCTCACCGCGATACGCAGCGTGGCCGAGGGGGACGCCGTGGTCTCCCCGCGGATCACCCGCCGCCTGCTGGAGAACTTCCGTCCGCACATCCCCGACGGCAGCGGCAGCGGCACCGACCACGACGAGCGGCTGAGGCGGCTCAGTGCCCGTGAGCGCGAGGTGCTCGTCGAGGTGGGCCGCGGCCTGTCCAACGCCGAGATCGCGACCACCCTGTTTCTCGCGGAAGCGACCGTGAAGTCCCATCTGGGGCGGATCCTGCAGAAGCTCGAACTCCGCGACCGGATACAGGCCGTGATTTTCGCCTACGACAGCCGTCTGATCCACCCGGCATGACGCCGGCGCCCGGAGCCGACGGCGATGTCCTCGGCTTCGGACGTCACCGGCGCCGGACATGCTCGCCCTGGTACTTCGCTCAGTACGTCCGTTGGTTACTGGGCGTTCCGGTACGCCCTGGCTGGAGATGGGGCGTACCGGAAGGCCTGGTCACTGTCCTGACGGAACGTCAGAAGGACGCGACGCCGTTCGAGTACCCCTTCATGGAGTAGGTGCCGAACCCGTTCTGCACCGGGTCACCGCTGTTGTTGACGCAGTGCAGGATGCCTCCGCCACCGGGGCCGTTGAGGCAGACGGTCATCAGGTCGGTGAGGACGACCCCGGGGGTGTCGGGGACCTCGTACGCCCGGTCGGTGTAGATGTCGGCCTGGAGGTTGAAGAAGCAGTAGCTGCCCAGGCCCCAGGCCTGGTGTTCGGTTACGGAGTCGGCGACCTTGTACGCGGCGTAGCCGCGGGCGCCCGGGCGGACCCAGGCGGACTGGGTCGGGACGTCGTAGGGGTGCTCGTTCTGGAAGAAGTAGGTGCGGCCGTGGTTGCCCTTCCAGAGCACCTCGTGCTTCTGGAAGTGCTCGACGAACAGACCGTAGACGGTGACCCGGTCGCCGTTGACGAGGAAGCCGGTGCCGGCCGGGTTGACCGACCAGCCGACACTGCCGTCGAGGCCGTGGTCGGCGCGCCAGATCCAGACGTGGTCGACGATCACGTCGTTGCTGTCGATCTGGATGCCGACCTCGGTGCCGCCGGGCACGAAACCGCCGACGCGGACGAAGACGTCGAAGAGCGCGGTGGGGCGGGCGGCATGGTTCTTCCGGCTGCGGCCGTCCCCGACGCTGAGCAGCACGCGGGAGCCGGCGGAGGCGGTTTCGAGGAGCACGCCGGCGATGGAGACGTCGTCGACGTCGGCGACCTCGATGAGCGAGTTGCCCTTGACGGCCTGGAGGGTGGCCAGGCCCAGGCCGAGGACGACCGTCCCGGGGCGGGACACCTCCAGCGGGGCCGAGAGCGGGTAGATGCCAGGGGTGAACAGCAGGTGCTCACCCCGGGAGAGCGCGTGGTTGAGGGTCTTGGCGGAGTCGCCGGGCCGGGCCACGTGGAAGCGGGACAGCGGGATGCTGTGCCCGGCGGTCTTGCCGGAGGCCCAGGTGGTCCCGGTGGAGTTGCGGCGCAGGGCCGGGACGAAGACGTGGTACGAGCCGCGCGCGTCCACGGTGAGGAACGGCTTCTCCCGGACGACGGGGGTGCGGTCGACCGTGGTCATCGGCGGGTTGGGGAAGCTCTGGGCGGGAGCGCCCTGGGTGCCGACGAAGACCATGTTCCAGTTGGCGCCGGTCCAGCTGCCGAAGGTGTCGTTGCGGGACAGCCACTGCTGCTGCGAACCCGACTCGACCTGGCCGTCCACCACACTGTCGGCGAGGAAACCGCCGCTGGACCAGCGGTTGCCGGGCGGGCTGGGCCACAGGGTCATGTTGCCCTTGACGTGGGTGCGGCGCATCGGGGCCGCCTGCGAGACCGCCCAGCGCTCCAGGCCGTCCGGCGGGACGATGCACAGGTTCTCGGCGGCCCGCCAGAAGTTCTGGGTGCCGTTGCCCTCGAACCACTGTGCGTCGGAGGTGACATGACCGTTGATCACGACATCGTCGGGACTGTCGCCGAGGCCGAGCACGTGCGTGTAGAAGCCGACGTTGATGTCGACGTTGTAGGTGCCCGGCTTGAACGCCAGGACGTGCCGCTCGGTGCCGAACTGGTTGGATTCCTGGATCTTGAACACGGCGTCGACCTGGGCCTGGATCGCCGCGTCGCCCATCGAGGGGTCGAAGACCAGGAAGTTGGCGCCCAACCCGGGGGTCCCGCGGGATTCCGACGCGGCATGGGCCGCGCCGCTCGAAAGGCTGCCGACCACGGGCAGTGCGGCGGCGACCGCGGCGCCGCGGAGCACGGTCCGGCGGGGCGGGGTGAAAGACATGACTCTCCCTGGGTGGTGGATGGACGGGAGGGGTCCGAGGCAGGTTCCCACGGCTTGAGAGCGCTCTCCCGCGCTGGGAAGTGAATCACCGGGACCGTGCGGCGTCAATGACTCCAGATCACCTGTCACGGTTGGGCGTCGGACCCGCCCTGCCGTCCCACCTGTGCGAACTGGGGCGTCTTCTGGCGCCCTGTCGGCTGCAGCGCTGTGTTGTCGCAGGTGGGAGGAGGTGCTGCCGTGGGGCGGTGAGGTGGCCGGTCCGGGCGGTCAGGTGTAGGACGCCACGGGTGTCCGGGGGCTGACGGCAGGCGGGCCGGGCGGCCTGGATGCCTCGGGCTCGCGGTCTGTGCGGATCCGGCCGCTGCTCGGGAGCGCTCTCCCTTGCGGCGGCGTCCTGATCGCCCGCTCTCGGATCGGTGCGGCCGCCTGCGGTTGGGGTGTTGTGCAGGTCTGGTGCGCGAGGGTGTGGGCGGGGTGCTTCTGGGGTGTTCGGGTGCGTGGGGGTCGGTGGGGTCGGTGCGTGCTGTGGTTCTGTCAGACGTCGTGCAGGTTGACCAGGACGCCGTTGCGCCAGAACACCGTTGGCTCTTCGCCTACGGCCCACAGGGGGAGCCTCGGTGCTGTGTAGGCGAGGAAGTAGTCCGCACCTTCGTCGATCGGGCACCCTGCCAGGCGGAGGAGGACTTCGAGGGTGCCTCCTGTGACGGGGTGGCCGCCGTCGTGGACATCCTCGGTTTCGGGACGGCCCAGCACGGCCCGGACATCCTTGGCCCGGATCATCCGCAGGGGTACCTCTTCGATCAGCTCCTCTGTCTCCTTCGAGAAGATCTCCAGATACCACATCTTGTACTTCCACCTTTCGGTCCTTGCAGGCAGGTTTGCTCTGGGCACCGGTATCAAGGAGCGGGCGCTGAATGAGATCCTCGGCAATACGGTCGGCCGTGTAGAGATCGGCCTCACCGCCGACGGCGGCGTCCGCGTCGAGGACGACGGCACGGGTCTCCCGGTCGGGTACGCCGGCCATGGTGACGGCCCTGCGCTGGAGAGCCAGTTGACCGTGCTCGGCAGCGGAGCGCCGCCGGCCGGTCGGCGTTCGCTGTTCGGTGGTTTCGGTGCGGTGGGACTGGCTGTCGTCAATGCGTTGTCGAGCCGTCTGGTGGCGGTGGTGCGGCGCGATGGCGGCTGTTGGGTGTTGGAGTACGAGCGGGGTGTGGGCGGTGTGACGCCTGCCGGTACCGGGCCGGCCGTGGTGACGCCTGCCAATGTGGGGCCGGTTGGTGGTAGTGGGACGGTCGTTCCTTTTGGCCTGATGCCGGGGTCTTCGAGACGCTGGAGTTCTCGTTCGGCACGCTGGCGGGGTGGTTCAGAGAAGTAGCTTTCCTGAACCGGGAGTTGGACATCTCGTTGACTGATGGGCGTGATCCTTCGGCGCCTCGCGTTGTTCGGTTCCGTTTTCCGGGCGGGGCGGGCAACTGGATCGCGGGGGAGGGTGTCCCGGTCCGCTCGGAGGTGATCGGTTTCGAGCATGGGTTCTCCGAGATGGAGGGGACCGTGGAGGTGGCTTTCCGCTGGTGTGATTCCGGTGCGGGGCGGATCGCGAGCTACGTCAACAGTTGGCGGACCGCCGCCGGCGGTACGCATGAACTCGGTTTCCGTGACGGGCTGGCGGCCGCGCTGACGGCCTGCGCCCGGGAGCGGCGGGTGCTGACCCCGTCCGACCCGGATTTCAGCCCCATGGGGCTCGGTGTGGGCCTGTCGGCCGTCGTGTTGGTGAAGCTGGACCGGCCGGAGTTGGAGGGGGCCACCCGTGACCGGCTGGGGAACGCGCCGGTCCGTGCCTGTGTCGCTGAGGCTGTGCGGGAGCACGTGTCCGTGTGGTTGCGCGCTGATCCGGTGCGGGCGGCGGCCGTTCTCGCGCGGATCCCGACGGCCGTCCGTCACTGACGGCGGCGCACCGGAACTCCGGCTGGCGGGTTGCGCTGTTGCGTTCTGGTTCTGGTGTGGGTGTGTGTGGTGGGTTAGAGGGGGGTGGTGTGGGTGTGGGCGGTGAAGGTGGTGGTGTTGGTTTGGGTGGCGGTGATGTGGTGGGTGGTGG